>JAIOYR010000018.1 GCA_021740995.1 Taibaiella sp. | reverse complement strand
GGTGCTGGGTGACTGGAAAATGGGCTGGAAAAAAAGCGACTGGAATATCTTCAACAGATTTGGTATTGATGCCACTTCAGACAGGTCTTCTTACAACACACCACAGTTCAACGCAAGTGGCATAGACCCACTGTATAGAAGTACAACTTACTCATCTGCAGGTGGCTTCGCACAGTCGAACTACAACGGACTGCGTTTGTACAACGACTTCATAGTAAACTACAACACACAGCTTAGCGAAAACTTTGGTATGACTGCATTTGCAGGTCATAACATGACGATGCAGCGCGACGAAACACTGGCAGGTGTAATAGACCCTGCAAATGGTGGTCTGGTACTTCCAAACTTCTACAACCTGCAAAACAATGCAGGCCCGGTAACCGGCTATAACAATACTATGAACCGCCGCACAGTGGGTACTTTCTACAATCTGTCATTCAACTATCAGCGCGAATTGTTCCTGGAACTCACAGGTCGTAACGACTGGTCGTCTACGCTGTGGCAGGGTCGCAACTCCTTCTTCTTCCCTGCTGCCAATGCTGCATGGGTGTTTACGGACAGACTTAACGGAACAGGATTTAAGGAGCACTTCATGAACTATGGTAAAATCCGCATGTCGGGTGGCGGTGTAGGTAATGATGCTATAGCTTATACCAACAACAATGCAGGCTATGTGCCTGGTACTGTAAGAACCAACTATGGTGCAGTGACATCTCCATTTAATGGTGTGAATGCTTACCAGATCTCCAACACATTTGGCAACAACAATCTGCGTCCTGAGCGCACACGCGAATTTGAAGTTGGTACAGACCTTGCCTTCCTGAAAGACAAGATCAATACTTCATTTACTTATTACCGGTCTTATACCTTCAATCTTATTGCACCTGTGCCTGTACCTTCTTCAACCGGGTATATGTTCAATTACAATAATATAGGTGATGTATCTAACAATGGCATTGAGATTAGCATAAAAGGAACACCAATAGCTACCCGTTACGGACTGCGTTGGGACCTGTTTGCTACCTACACACAAAACAGGAATACAGTGGAAAGCCTGAATGGTGGTGTAGAGAACATAGTGCTGGGTGGCTACAACGGTATGGCGGTAGTAGCGGCTCAGGGTCGTCCGTTAGGCTCGTTTTATGCTGCTGATATAGAATACTGGAAAGACCCTAAGGGTGAGTGGCATGCAGTGGTAGACCCTGCAACCGGTTTGCCTAAGGCTACAAAAGACCCTGTGTACAAAGGTTCTTATCAGCCTAAGTTTATGGCATCATGGGGTACGGATGTTACCTTCAAAGGTTTGAGATTGCATGCATTGTTTGTAACCAAGCAGGGCAACAAGTTCTACAGCCAGAATAAGATGAATATGGATGCTAACGGTACCTCTGAGGCTACTACCGTAAATGGTCGTAACCCTTATATATGGGAAAACTCAGTTTATCTGGTTCCGAACACCAACATCTATCTGCCCAACACTACCAAGGCATCTCCATATGACTACTACACCAACCAGCAGAATTCAGTACCTGCACAGGGTATCGTAAATGGCAGCTATGTAAGGTTGCAGGAGTTGTCGCTGTCTTACAAGATACCACAGAGGTACTATGAGCGCAGCCCGTTTGGTGCACTGGAGGCAGGTGTGTTTGGCAACAACCTGATATTGTGGACAGCAGAAAGCAATAAGTTTGACGACCCCGAAGCTACTTCGGCAGGGTCTATTGGTAACGGACAGGGATTTAACTATACCGCACGCCCTACTATGAGGAATTATGGTGTGTATGTAAAAGTTAATTTCTAAACCTTAATTTTAAATAAGATTGTATGTCAATAAATAAGAAATTTTTAGTTGTTGCTGTAGCCGGGTTGACACTGGGTGCATCTTCCTGTAAGAAATATCTGGATGTAAATACCAATCCAAATGTGGCACAAAGCGCTAATGTGCAGACATTATTGCCTGCAGCACAGTTGCTGGTAGGGTCTGCTGTAGGTGTGGATCTTCAGGTTAATGGTTCTATATGGGCGCAATTCTGGACACAATCACCTTCAGGCAAGGAATATATTTCTTTTGAGCAGTTTGCCCCTAAGGCAGATGCTTTTTCGGGTAGCTGGGGCAATCTGTATGCAGGTGCCAGCAATTTCTACCAGCTTGCCAAAATATCTGACGATCAGCACAAAGATCAGTACAAGGCTATCTCTTTGCTGATGCAGGCATATACCTTCCAGGTGCTTACCGATGCCTGGGGCGATGTGCCATTCACTGAAGCACTGAAAGGCCAATACCCTGATGGCAATGTAGTGAGCCCTAAGTATGATTCGCAAAGGGTAGTATACAGAGGTATTGTATCTTATATAGACTCTGCTACAAAACTGATGAATACCGGCAATGCAACACGTCCGGGTTCTGATGACCTCATATACGGAGGTGATATGCAGAAATGGAAAAAATTTGCAAATACACTTAAGCTGCGTGTGCTGCTGCGTATGTCGAAAGCAGACCCGGTATATGCACAGTTGAAAATGGATACATTGTATAGCACTAACCCGCAATTTCTGGGTGAGGGTGACGATGCACACATAGCCTACGGAGCTGCTGCGGGTAGCAACAATCCGCTGTATGCCGAGCTGAGCTCTATGCAACTGGCAGGTACACAGCAACTGGCTGGCAGCAAAACCTGTATAGACACCATGAACAGCAATAACGACTATCGTGGTGTGGTATTTTACAAGACTGTGAATGCAATGGGCCTTATCGGCATCAAGCAGGGCGAGTACGATATCGCATTGCCATCAGGTTCTTACTCAATACCTAGTTCATATGTAGGTGCTGATGCTACTAATAAAAATTCAGCAATGGCAGCAGTGAATCTGCTGTCTGCCGCAGAGAGTTATTTCCTGCAGGCAGAGGCTATTGCAAAAGGTATGACTACCGGCGATGATGCAATGATGTTCTACGCAGGTATACACGCCAGCTATATGTACTATGGCAACGCTATTACCACTCAGGCAGGTGCTACACCAAATGCGGCTTACGACATGTATATCAATGGCGATATTGCTACCGCAACACCTGCCGGATACTGGGTAAAGTATCCTGCAACAGGCACAGCTGATGAGAAAACAAGACACATCATCACGCAGAAGTGGTTTGCTATGTGTGGCAATCAGGGTTTTGAAGCATGGACAGAGTGGCGCCGCACAGGTTACCCCGACTTCCTTATTAGCCCCCGCAATAGCCTGATAGGTACTGCTTTCCCATTAAGGTTTATATACCCTGCTACAGAGGTTGCCAATAATGCAAAGTTCCCGGGTACACAG
The DNA here is from genome assembly GCA_021740995.1 of Taibaiella sp. Taxonomy (GTDB): domain Bacteria; phylum Bacteroidota; class Bacteroidia; order Chitinophagales; family Chitinophagaceae; genus Nemorincola. The sequence continues at coordinate 50,014 of JAIOYR010000018.1, read as the reverse complement.
CCTATAGTATTGAATGTGTGGTGGGACAAACTTTAAATAGACTTATTTAATAAACAAAATCAGGATGAAGAAATTATTGATATTATCAGTTTTTGCTGCTGTAGCGTTTGCAGGGTGTAAGAAGAAAGAAGCAACAATATCTACACTGCACAGCTACTCTGCGCCTACTATACTTTTGACAAATGGCGATGTATTCAGTATGCCTGTAGGAGGTGTGTTGCCTTTGATCATTGCTACTGCTCACGATTCTTTCTATCATGAGGACTGCACGGTTTTGTTTGACCAGAGCAAGCTGGACAATACTGTTCCGGGTGGCTATATAGTTACGGCTACAGCCAGAAACAAGTATGGTATGATGGCTTCAAAAACCATCCATGTGGCAGTTACAGATATTTCACCCGCCATCAATCTGGCAGGAAAATACCTGCGCATAGAAACAGATGATACCGTTAACGTATCAATGATTGCCAATGGCTTTTATAGCATAGATGACGCTGCCGCCAATGGTGCAGGTGACACTACTCACGTTATTGCTGCCCGGTTTGTACAGACTTCTGATGTGGCATTGGTGATGCCAAAGCAAGACTCAAAGTTTGGCGACATATATGGCACCGGAGGTACAGTAATGATGGCTCCGGGTGATACTACTATACAGTATACCTTGCAGAACAACTTTTTTGCACCCACCATCAGGATGTTTAAGAAGTTGCAATAAGCTTTCAGATTCGATATTTTTTTCTGTCCCCGCTGCATACCAGCGGGGATTTTTTTGCTTACCCGGCGCCGATTTATTCTCAACTTTAGAAATTGCATCCCGATTCTAGAAAATTGGCACATTTTACAGGTATTCAAAATGTTGATAATCAATTAGTTACGTTTTTGGCACGTGTTTGGTATTGTACCAATCAAACAAACAAATAAAATCAACTAAACTTAGCAAAAATGAAAAACATCTTCAAGACAATCGCAATCGCTTCAGTAGCAGTAATCGGATTCTCTAACGCGTCTTTTGCACAGGCAACAGCAACAGCATCTGCATCTGCCAATATCATTACTCCTATTACAATAGTAAAGACAGTAGATATGAACTTCGGTAATGTAGCCGTATCCGCAACCCTCGCAGGTACGGTCATCATGACCCCTGCAGGTGTTCGTACCACAGGCGGCGCAGGTGGTGTTACACTACCTGCTACTACCGGTACTGTAGCTGCAGCCAGCTTTACTGTATCCGGCAGCGCGAGCTACACTTACGATATCACATTGCCATCTACGGCTACCATTACCGATGGTGCATCTCATAACATGACGGTAAATGCTTTCACCAGCACACCATCAGCTACCGGCACATTAAGTGCAGGTGGTACAGAAACACTCACTGTAGGTGCAACACTGAACGTATCAGCAGCACAGGCTGCAGGCACATATACCAACGCAACCGCGGTACCTGTAACTGTCAACTACAACTAAATTTTTTTAGTTTGCCTATCGACCTATCATTTTAGCACCCGGGCGGGTGCTTTTTTTATTGTATCGCAATTGCTGGAATACAGTATGTGGCTCTGAACTAATAGATTGAATTAGTCTTTTGCCCGGGAGCAGATATATCAGAAAAGCGATTGGTATTGTTGCATTCGTGCCTTGAAAATGCTGAAAAAACCATTATGACCTGTAATATCTTAAGGGCCAAGTTAATGGCAATGAAGTAGAAGATGTAGTTCACTTCAGCAAAACGCATATCGCAAAAAGATATTGCTGATTTCCGACGCAATACCCGAAACGATTTCCGCTATTTGGAAAAACTGTCCGCTCTATGGAATTTTGGCACGCCATGCATACTTTTAAATAATTGATAATCAATTAGTTGCATTTCTGGCACGTGTTTGGTAATATACCTTTCAAATAACACAAACAAACAAACCTGCCTGCGGCAGGCAGGCTAAAACAATCTAAACTAAACTAAAATGAAAAACATCTTCAAGTCAATCGCAATCGCTTCAGTAGCAGTAATGGGATTCTCTAACGCATCTTTTGCTCAGGCAACTGCCACAGCATCTGCATCTGCAAACATCATCACCCCGATATCAATAGTAAAGACAGTAGATATGAACTTCGGTAACGTAGCCGTATCTGCTACCCTTGCAGGTACAGCAATATTGTCACCAGCAGGTACCCGTACTACAGGCGGTGCAGGTGGTGTTACACTTCCAGCTACTACCGGTACTGTTGCTGCTGCAAGCTTCACTGTATCTGGTCAGGCGAGCTACACTTACGCTATCACACTACCTACAACTACTACCATCACCGATGGTGCATCTCATAACATGACGGTAAATGCTTTCACGAGCACACCATCAGCTACCGGCACACTAAGTGCAGGTGGTACAGAAACACTCACTGTAGGTGCAACACTGAACGTATCAGCAGCACAGGCTGCAGGAACCTACACCAACGCAACTGGTGTACCGGTAACTGTAAACTACAACTAAGAAGTTTTAGTTTGCCTATCGACCTATCATTTAAGCACCCGAATGGGTGCTTTTTTTGTATATTAATTTCCAAATACCGGTTTTTAGCAGACAACAATGTGCATCATCCATGATCACATGGATTCATTTACTGTGTTGCTGCGCCATGTTGCAAATCACAGTACCTTTGCACTCTTATAAAAACAAGCTAATGGATAACAAGAATTACAAGCTCGATACAAAACTGATACATGCCGGCATAGAGCCCGACCCCACTACCGGTGCAATAATGACACCCATCTACCAGACGTCTACTTATGTGCAGGCTGCCCCCGGCGATCATAAAGGATATGAGTATGCCCGCACCCAAAACCCAACCCGCACTGTGCTGCAAAATGCACTTGCTGCCATAGAAAACGGCAAGTACGGATTGTGCTTTGGTAGTGGTATGGCGGCTACAGATGCGGTTATAAAACTACTGCAGCCCGGCGATGAGGTAATAGTATCAAACGACCTGTATGGTGGCACTTATCGTATAATGACCAAGGTATTTGCAGCCTATGGCATCCGGTTTCACTTTATATCGATGCACGATGCTCAGGGTATTAATTCCTACATCAACGCCAATACGAAGATGATATGGATAGAAACCCCTACAAACCCCATGCTGAATGTAATAGACATAGTAGCCTGTGCAGAAATAGCTAAAAAGAACAACCTGCTGCTTGTTTGCGACAATACCTTTGCTTCCCCATACTTACAAACACCTCTGGACCTCGGTGCCGATATCGTACTCCACTCTGCTACCAAGTACCTGGGCGGACACTCTGATGTAGTGCATGGTGCGCTCATAGTGAATGATGCTAATCTGGACGAACGCCTGCGCTTCATACAGAATAGTTGTGGTGCAGTGCCGGGTCCGCACGACTGCTGGCTGGTATTAAGGGGTATAAAGACACTACATGTGCGTATGCAGCGCCATTGCGAGAACGGCGAAGCAATAGCCCGCTTCCTTCGTGCACACCCCAAGGTAGGCAAAGTAATATGGACGGGATTTGAAGACCATCCCAATCATAACGTGGCTAAAAAGCAGATGCGTGGTTTTGGCGGTATGATTTCCTTTACCCTGAAAAACGATAGCATGGATGCTGCGTTGGAGGTGCTGAAAAAAACAAAGCTGTTTGCACTTGCAGAGTCATTGGGTGGTGTAGAGTCGCTGATAGGGCACCCTGCTACTATGACCCATGCTTCTATTCCACGCGAAGAGCGCATTAAAAACGGTCTGGTAGATTCACTCATTCGCCTCAGTGTAGGTATAGAAGACATAGAAGACCTGAAGGAGGATCTAAATCAGGCAATAGGATAATACCATTTAAACATCAGAAAATGGCACGCAAAAAAATTTCACGCAAAGCCGCAAAGAATCATAGCCTGTGAAGTGCACGCAAAGATCGCAAAGCACCTGAAATCAATGACGAACTTTGATAGTGAAATGATATAATACCAAATTCCAACATCATCAGGACATAAAAAAATCCCGCCATAGCGGGATTTTTTTATGTCCTGAAACTCAGGCAAAAACTTATTATCCTCTTAACCAATAAACTCAAAAACTAGTTATTAGGAGTAGCTGTTACATAGCTAGCAGATATTACGCCATTCACAAAGCGTACACCGGCAAGTGATTCAATCGTGTTGATATCTACCTTATGGTTAGCCAGATTATCTTTAGCGTTGTATGGCTCTATGTTGTGAAACTGGTAGCACAGGTATTCGTCAGTGCTGGGTATGTATATTACCTTCCAGCACCATTCCGGTACTATCACATTGTTGTTATGCCCTATTACCCAGTTGCGACCAACGGTGCCTGAGAACACTTTCACTTTCTTATATTTTTTTGCCTTCAGCATTTCCTTGGTATGCAGTTTCTCCCACAAGCTTTTATGCAGGTTTTTCGGCATAGGCATTATGTTCGTGAAGTAATAACTCTCGGTATAAGCATCTTTATCGCAATTGTTCTCATTAGGTGCCATCATGTGGGCATCTTCAAACAATGTACTCTTGTAGTCATTCACCAGGTCTGATGCCTCTGTCAGCTGCGGGTCTGCTGCTAATCTGACGTTGTGATCACCTTTCAGTTTGGAGCAGTTAAACATGTCCGGCGTCAGAGAGTAGATAACCAAAACAGGGATATGCTGCGATTTTGAAAAGTAAGAAGTAAAATTGAGGTTTCTTACTTTCACAATGTCCTGTGCGTAACTGCTGCAACTAAGCGCAATCAATAGTACAGAAACCAGCTTTGAGGTTCTTTTTAAAATTGTTTTTTGCATATATACCTTTTGTTCAAGTTAGCAAATTTACAAGAAATAGATTGTCCAGCGATAAAAATATGACTTTCACCGAATTTTTTATAATTAAATCCGGTTTTTTGCAACTTAAATATCATTTTGCGCCTTATTTCTTTACTCTGTGGCTTTATATAGCCTGAGTTACTGATACATTAGCCTATAAGTTCCTTTTTATGCGCTTCTTCTTAATACGGGTAACCTTATGAAAAAAGTAGTGCCTTTACCTTCTTCCGACTCAAACCATATTTCACCTTTCCAGAATTCTATTATCTTTTTGGTCATTGCCAACCCCAGACCTGTGCCGGAAGACTTGGTGGTGAAATAAGGCTGAAATATGCGTTGTGCTACCTCCTCGCTTATCCCATGTCCATTGTCGGTAATAGTAATGGTTGCCACCGATGCATCGGTGCAGTGGAGTGTTACTTCTATTTTGCCTTGTCGGTCTGTGGGAATAGCCTGTTTGGCATTCTCCAGCAGATTGGTGAGCATACGCAACAACTGACTATGGTCTGAGAAAACAAATATTTTTTCCGGAGGCACAGACATGTTTACCTGAATATGCTGCTCATTGCGATACAGACCGGTAGCCAGTTGCAGCAACTCTCCCAGTTCCAGTTCTTCAGGTCGCGCTTCGGGCATCTTGGCGAAGTTGGAAAACTCTGATGCGATGTAAGAGAGGTTATCTATCTGCTCTATGATAGACTCTGACAGTCTGCCGGTAAGTTCTTTTATATTGGGGTTGTCGTTCCTTATGGCTTGTTGCAGGTACTGTATGTTCAGCTTCATAGGTGTGAGGGGGTTTTTGATTTCGTGGGCCACCTGGCGCGCCATCTCCCGCCATGCTGTCTCGCGCTCACTTTGCGCCAGCAGTGCTGCATTTTCTTCTACCTTGTTTACCATTTTGTTGTACTCAGTTACCAGCAATCCTATTTCATCATTGTAGGGCCAGGTGATGCGCTCATTTCGCTGCAGGTTCAACCGCCCAAACTGCTCAATTATAACATTGAAGGAACCTGTAACCCAGCGGGTGATCCAAACCGTAATAAGGCTGGAAATAAGGAAGATAAAAGCATACACATTGATAAGGGTAATAACGATATTGGATATCTGGAAGTTGAGATCTTTCTCCGAGGAAAAGAAAGGCACATTCAGGTAGCCCAGTGCCACACCACGCTCATCGCGCAGCGGCTCATATGCCGACAGGTAAGACAATCCCGCTACCCGTTCATTTTGTATTATTACAGACTTACCCGACACATTGAGCTGATAATAGGCATCCTGACGAATGATGCGTGAAATTAGCCCCTTCTGGTATATCTCGTCCTGAGATGCAGCAAAAAGATTGCCGTTATTATCAAACAGATTGATGTCTATTTTCTGATTGCTGGCGATATTAGTAAGGAATTTTCTGAACCCATTAGATTGGGTTACAGAGTCGAACTGATAATCGCTCTCATATGCTCTGGCGTTATTCAGGTAGTCCTGTACAGATTGCCGGGCTATCTGCATAGCTTTTTGCAAATTGTTGGCATTGGTGCTGCGGTAACTCGATGAAAAAAACCAGATGGTAACTATGCCTATGAACACGAATGATACGAATACAATAGCCAGCATAGCATACTGAATGCGTTTTCGGAGTGTGAGGCGCACATACTTGCCCGGGGCTACCGGGCGGGCAAAATAGGACAGATAAAACTGATAGAGCAGTATGATGATGGCAAGACCCACCTGAATGCTGAACAGGTAAGAAAATACTGTAATCGTCTCCAGTATGGTATTGTGGTTGTATACCGCTACTATAGTTCGTTTGTCTGATATCTTATAGTGCAGTTCAGAGGTCTTGTTTACGTCATAAAAAGCATAATTTTGTTCCTTCAGCGTATCGAATTTAAGATACGAATTAAAAGGGTATTCTCTTACCTGCGTAGCAAGCCTGCCATTGATATATACTGCATAAGCATACTCATTATCCTGCAGATTAGCCTTGCCTGAGGCGGGCAGCAGCAGCTCGGGATAGACAGTCTCTGCGGCCTGCTTCTTTGGGCTGAAGTCCATCACTACATACCCTATTTTATTGTTGATAGTATCGCTGTATACCGGTATATAAGATAGGTAAGAGTGCTTGTCCGGCATTCCCTCTTTATAAAACAAATAGGGAGAGGTCGTAGGAACAGCCTCATTCTTCTCATACATCAGCGAATAGTAGTCGCCGGAGTCACTGTTGTACAATGCATGTCCTTCATCGTCAAACAGGTACAAAGTGGTAGTGTAGGTTGCTGCAGCGCTATTCAGATACATAGTATCAAACCGGTTGTTGATACTTTTCCGCAATGACAGAGAGGGCTTATAAAAAAACTGCTTTAGTGTGAGGTCATGCTCCAGCTTGCCGACCGTCTTATCAAATGTATACTCCATCACATTATCTCTGTGGGGTGCCAGATGCTGCTCCACAAATGCTTTGCGGGCTTCGCGTTCTTTTGCAGCATTGAAATATTGCAGAACGCCTGTACAGAATACGCAGATAAACAAAGCCCAGAATATCATCTGTGGCTCAAAGAGGTCTGAAACCAATGTTAGCTTCGGTATATCCAGCAGCAGCAGAAATAATAGCAGCCAGCCGAGCAGATACCAGTAAAAGATATCGGCATAATTGCCGCTTATCAGCAGCAGTAATACACCGCATAGTGCGACCAGTCCGTATTTCTTCATATTGTCCTGCATCAGTTGGCGAAGCTGGAAGTTGAAGAGATAAATAATCATGGCAGAAATACCAGTGATAGTGCAGATAACCAGCAGCCCCAGCATGGTATACTGGTTGATAGAGTAAAAACGGCTCACATCGAATGAGATACTGGAGTCGAGCACGAGGCTGCGTATCAGCCGCACATACAGCAGCAGATAGCCTATCATCAGCACCACCAGTATGCCCGGCAGCCACTTGCGCAGCTTGCTGCTCCTTAGGTTTTCAAAGTAAGTTTTATACTCGGTGTGCCGCCCTATGAAGATAACCAGCCACAGCACACAAAGCGTATTGATAAACAGATCGCCGAAGGATGATAGCCAGGTACTGGAGGCATAGAGTCTTGGCGAAAAGAACAATAGTGTATCGAGATGGAAGGGGATGCCAAAGGCGTATAGATATATGCGCAACGTGAGGATTACAGATAGGGTTACGATGAATCCGGTGAGTGATGACTTGTTTCGTGTAAGGTAGATAATCATAAGATGAATCCACGATATGCTTGCCAGCAGCGCAGCTATCAGCAGCAACAGAAACAACTCGTCAGGCACCCACTTCTGAATATCCTGCAGATTGAATAGCAACTGAAATATCAGCTTGCCATTGCGCATCGTTACCGGGTAGGTGCCTGCTGTAGGGATGCTAGCAGGAATTATCCGCGTGTTCACCGGAATGAGCTCCGATGCGGCAAACTGCGACTTCAGATAATTATTCTCTACAGGATAGGTATACAGCACCGGAAACATTACTACCAGTGTTCTGTTGGTATCAGCCTGCTGTATGTTTTTCTGAATGAAAACTCCCTTTTCATTCTTTACTATAGTTGCTACACCATCACTTGTATCTGTTACTGCAGGCAATATTGCATTGGTATTCCAGAATTTGAGATAGTTGTTTTCGTAGGCATATACATATAGCGGCAAGGCGCTCATACGCTGCACTTCCTCATATGTCAGCGAATCTGTAAAAAGGTGATTTACAAGGTCTGCATCTCCGGTCACGGCGGCAAACTTATCTTCTCGTGCCTGCAGGTCTTTGTTCACAGCCCGCGCCATACGCTCCGGCAATGTCTCCTGCCGGTGTGTATGGTAGTAGTAACCATTCACACTCCATAGCAGCACACATAGCACCAGCCAGCCCCAATATGGATATCGCCTGAACATTTATTTATTACGCTCTTCTGCTTTTACCTGATTCCACAATTCATCCATTTCCTGCAATGTCATATCGTGCAGCGAGCTGTTTTGTGCAGCCGCCATTTCTTCTATCCGCTGAAAGCGGCGTATGAATTTTTTGTTGGTGCGCTCCAGTGCCAGCTCAGGGTCTACCTTCACAAAGCGGGCATAGTTGATAAGTGCAAACAGTACATCACCAAACTCATCCTCTATGTCGTTTTGGTTGCCACTGCTCACAGCCTCATACAGCTCGCTTATTTCTTCATTTACTTTGTCCTTCACTTGTTCTGTGTTATCCCACTCAAAGCCTACCTGTTTTGTTTTCTCCTGCAGGCGCAGGGCCTTCATCAGTGCCGGCATAGACGGTGGCACCCCTGACAGTACCGACATCTTCCCCTCCTGTTGTTTTATGCGCTCCCAGTTTTGTTTTACCTCAGTTTCGTTCTCCACCTTCGTGTTGCTGTATATATGCGGATGCCTGTTTACGAGTTTGTTGCATACGCCCTCTATTACCTCATCCAGTGTAAACCGGTTTTGCTCCATGCCTATGCGGCTATAAAACACTATATGCAGCATCATATCGCCCAGTTCTTCCTTCAGTCCATTCCAGTCTTCATTGGCTATAGCATCTGTAAGCTCATATACCTCCTCCAGTGTTTGCTGGCGCAGGGTGTGTATGGTTTGTTTTTTGTCCCACGGGCATTGCTCCCGTAGTTCATCCATTATTTTTCGCAGCCGCTTTAATGATTGTGAATATTGCATGATTTTGATTGAAAGTGATAGCCGGCAGTTCGGCAGTATTGATACAACACACAATACCGCATATACCGGCACCTAAAATTAGTTATTGTTTGCTGCATTTATCACCAAAGTGATAAACAGAATGAGCGATCACTAATATCTACTGCGCTCACATCACACCTCCCTCTCCGCTCCTTGTCAGGTTGAGCCTGCCGATACAGGGCTGGGGGAGCGGTCTCTTTTACATCCACTTCTTTCTTCTGAACCACGTATAGATAACTATTGTTACCACTACCATTGCCACCATCACTATGGGGTAGCCATACCGCCAGCCCAGCTCCGGCATATACTGAAAATTCATACCATAAATACCCACAATAAACGTCAGCGGCATAAAAAACACTGAGAAAATAGTAAGCAGGCGCATGGTTTCATTGGTGCGCTGGGTAGAAATATTAAAGTAGATATTGAGCAGATGATTGGTATTGTCAGACAAGGCATCAAACAAACTTTTCTGTTTTACATACAAATCCCGCACGTCCCGGCTATAAGCGTTAGATGATTGTACGGGGTCTATCTTGTCTACTATATCATAGGTCAGCAGCAGCAACCTCCTTATCACATCCAGTTTACGTTTCACATAGTAGAGCCCCTTTAAAAGCGGTGTTTTTCTATGTGTCAGAAACACTTGTGTTTCATAAAAGTCTATAGATTCTGCCAGTGTTTGCCCCGGCTCATCGAACGTGTGCAGCCCTGCCTTTACAATTTCTGTAAGCACATGCATGGGTAGCTTACATTCACTTTCTACCAGCACTGTCTTGCTTAGCTGCTCCAGTAGTGCACTTGGTTTGCGATGAATGGTAATGATATACTTATCGTTTATAAACACAGCTATTTTGGTAGTTATTTCCTGCACGGTATCAGCCTCCTTTACCGACTCCATATAGATGCGCAGAATGATAAAAGTATAATTCTTCAACTGCTCATACTTAGGCAGATGACCCGGTTGCAGGCAGTCATTTACCGAGGCCTCGTGCAGCCCATACTTGTGGGCTATGCCTGCAAGTTCATCGGGTTGCGGGTCAGAAATGTCTATCCACTCATAAGCACAATCTGTACCTGCTGTCAGGTTGGTAGTCATAAACGATATTTTCGGTTAGCGGCAGTTAAGTTGCGGTATTCAAACTCATGTAAAAGTAAGATATTACCCGAAGGAGTGAGCTACTTTCATATGTGCGTGGCAACTACAGCGCTACAACTATTTTATTAAACTTATCAGGCAATATCGTTAAGCCAAGTAAGCCCGTAGGACTTGAGTAGGCTCTGTTTCTATAACATTCCGTAATTTTCAGGACAAAATAGTATACTATGACCGATAATGCCGGCACGCTGCCACTGCTTTTCACGCCACTCCACATAAAAGGTATCACCCTCAAAAACCGCATAGTGGTATCGCCCATGTGCCAATACTCGTGCGTGGATGGTATGGCAAACGACTGGCACCTGGTGCACCTGGGTAGCAGGGCTGTGGGTGGCGCAGGGCTGGTGTTTACAGAGGCAACAGCGGTATTGCCGGAGGGCAGAATATCGCCGCAGGATCTGGGGCTGTGGCAGGAGGCACAGATAGCGCCCTTGCAGCGTATCACCGCTTTTATAGAGGCTCAGGGCAGCGTGCCGGGCATACAACTGGCGCATGCAGGGCGCAAGGCAAGCCTCACAGAGCCATGGAACGGTGATAGCCAGATAGCAATTGCCGATGGTGGCTGGGACACGGTAGCCCCCAGCGCCATACCCTTCTCGCCAGCCATGGCAGTACCCGCAACGCTCACCACGGCAGAAATTGCAGATATTGTACAGGCCTTCAAAGCAGCGGCAGCAAGAGCGCTGCAGGCAGGCTTCAAGGTGCTGGAGATACACGGTGCACATGGCTACCTGATCAATGAGTTTCTGTCGCCGTTGAGCAATTTGCGCACAGATGACTATGGTGGCACCTTTGACAATCGTATACGCTTTCTGCTGGAGATAATAGATGCCGTGCGCACTGTATGGCCGCATGACTATCCCTTGTTTCTGCGCATATCTGCCACAGACTGGGCCGATGGCGGCTGGACCCTCGAAGACTCTGTGCAACTGGCACCCATAGTGCAGCAGCGGGGTATAGACCTGATAGATTGCTCGTCCGGCGCCAATGTATCAGGCGTAAAGATTCCGGCTAAGCCTGGTTACCAGGTGCCCTTTGCCCATGCAGTGCGCCAGGCAGGAGTGCTTACGGGTGCAGTAGGTATCATAGTGTCGCCCCAGCAGGCAGAGGATATATTGACAGCAGGTAGTGCAGACCTTATTTTTATGGCAAGGGAGCTGCTCCGCAACCCCTACTTCCCCCTGGCCGCAGCCAATGCCCTCGGCTACCACGAAATGCCCTGGCCGCCACAATACGAAAGAGCAAAAAGAACCAAATAGTAGGTAAAAAGCAAACATGCAGCGCTCAACAGCTATAGCCTTTTGACCTTCTACTTTCGACCTTTTTCAGCAAACTTTTGTGAATACCATATACTAAGCCTAATTTTGCATAATAAATTAAAATAATGGTTTATCTGACACGTGTAGAGCATTTTAATGCAGCACATAAATTGCACAACAAAGACTGGAGCGACGCCGAAAACAAAGAGGTTTTTGGCAAGTGTGCCAATGAAAACTGGCATGGGCACAACTATGAGCTTCATGTAACTATAAAAGGCAATCCGCACCCCGAAACAGGCTTTATATACAATGCCAAAACGCTGGGCGACCTGATAAAAGACGTGATTATAGAAAAAGTGGACCACCGCAACCTGAATCTGGATGTGGACTTTATGAAAGGGAAATTTACAAGCGCAGAAAACTTTGCAATAGGTATCTGGAATGAGCTAAAACCCCACATAAACGATGAAAAGGTGCAGCTACACTGCGTGAAGCTGGTAGAAACCCAGAAGATATACGTAGAGTATTTTGGATAAGCAAAGTCGATAGTGGTATATACTTTAGTTGTTTTACAGTAGGTACATTGCATACTATTGCACACCAAAATTTCAGACATTGGCATACCACAAAGAAGAGTTTTATGATGAGCAGGCTACCGGCAGCCTGAAGGATAGCTACCGCTCTATAATAACTGCTATTGGCGAAGACCCGGAGCGCGAAGGGCTGCTGAAGACCCCGGAGCGTATGGCAAAGGCCATGCAGTTCATCACCCAGGGCTATAGCATGAATGCGGCAGACATACTCAAATCTGCCATGTTTCACGAAGACTACAATGAGATGGTGCTGGTGAAAAACATAGAGCTCTATTCGCTGTGCGAGCATCACCTGCTACCCTTCTTTGGAAAGGCGCATATAGCCTACATACCCAATGGTGTGATAACCGGCCTGAGCAAGCTGGCACATGTGGTAGAGTGCTATAGCCGCCGCCTGCAGGTGCAGGAGCGCCTCACCCACCAGATACTGGATGTGATACAGGAAACCCTGAACCCGCTGGGTGTAGGTGTAGTAATAGAAGCCAACCACCTGTGCATGATGATGCGGGGCGTACAAAAGCAGAACAGCGTCACCACCACCTCCGCATTCAGCGGCGAGTTCCTCAAAAACAATACCCGGGCAGAGTTTTTGAAGTTGATTTCGGCAGATTTGAGTTAATAATGGTCGAAAGTGATAAGTAGAAAGTAAAAAGTCAGTTATGGGGCTAAGTGTAAACTTTTTTTGATTATTTTTGCAGCCCCTTAATTAACAGAAAACTGAAAAGTTTTCGGGACGTAGCGCAGCCCGGTAGCGTACATGGCTGGGGGTCATGTGGTCGCAGGTTCGAATCCTGTCGTCCCGACGGAGAAGCTCAACAGAAATGTTGGGCTTTTTTTTATTGAACTAGCTGAGGTATTTTCACTGTGACATTAATCCAGTACTTTTAATACGTATTAATATGGTGACAGCTTTTTTGCTCACCTTGGTCGTGCTTCTGCAGACCTTTCAACAGCGACTAAAACAATGAACAAAAAGGGAACACTTTTGTCTAAGTTGCGTACTGGCTGGAAAAAACTTGGACCAGGTCTTGTAACAGGTGCTAGTGATGATGACCCATCGGGTATTGCAACTTATTCTCAAGCTGGTGCTGCATATGGACTTCTAACGTTATGGACTGCAATAGTCGCTTTCCCCCTCATGGCTTCTATTCAGCAGATGTGTGCCAGGATAGGATTAGTTACCTCCCAGGGCTTGACAGGAACACTTAAAAAACACTATCCAAGGCCTATTTTATATCTTATGTTATTGTTTAGCTTTCCTGCAATTGTACTCAATATTGGTGCTGACATTGCAGGCATGGGGGCAGTGGGCAATCTGTTGTTCCCGTCCATTAATGCTAACTATTTCAGTGTCGCCTTTACCGTTATTTTGTTAGGTTTAATAATCTACTTACCCTATCAAAAAATTGCGTCTGTTTTAAAATATTTGTGTATCGTCATGCTGGTCTATTTTGTTGTCCCATTTTTGTACGAGCAGGATATAGTCGAAATTCTAAAGGCCACATTTATTCCAACAATAGAGTTGGATAAAAAATTTATTGCGATTATTGTTGGCATACTCGGTACAACTATTTCACCCTATCTTTTCTTTTGGCAGGCATCGGTAGAGGTTGAAGAAATGAAAAGTAAAAAGACACATACTATAGTAAATAAGAAGATAATACATAATATAAACAAAGATGTGGATTTTGGGATGACGGTTTCCGGTTTTGTCATGTACTTTATCATCCTTACTACCGGCACTGTTCTGTTCAAAGGCGGCATCCATCAGATAGACACTGTTGAACAGGCTGCAATGGCATTAAAACCGTTAGCTGGAAATCTGGCATATCTTCTTTTTGCTGTAGGAGTAATCGGTACAGGACTTATTGCAATCCCCGTATTGAGTGGCTCAATTTCCTACATCATTACCGAAACATTTGGCTGGGAACAAGGGCTTGACAAAAAGTTTCATGAAGCAAAAGCCTTTTATTTCATCATTGCAATTTCACTGCTACTTGGTTTGTCGTTAAACTACATAGGTATTACTCCAATCCAATCATTGATTTATACCGCCATTCTATACGGACTAACTGCTCCTGTATTGATAGCTATAATACTGCACATTTCAAACAACAAAATAATAATGGGAGAAAACGTGAATGGAAGAACAACAAATATTCTTGGCTTTGCGGCATTAATTATTATGACGGTTGCTGCTGTGGCTTTAATTTATCTGCAATTCTTTGAAAAGCAGAACTCTTGACTATTCATAAATATACTTATCTGATTCGAAAGTTGTCCGGCAAACCCGAAAGAAAATAAGAGCGGAGAAACAGAAAGTAGAGCGATGTTTCTCCGTTTTTTATTTGCGTTACTACCACAAAACTTCATAAATTTGAGTAATGAAAATTGCACTGCAATACGTAAATGATGCAAATGGCCACACTCAAGCTGTTCAATTACCTGTAGCGGAATGGGAAAAACTACTCACTAAACTGAGGAAATATGAACAGGCCCTGCAATTGAAGGCTGATTTAAAAGAAGCTTTCCTGGAGGTAAAAGCGTTGAGGTCCACAAAAGGAAAAAAACAAACGCTTAATGATTTTCTGAATGAGCTTTAGTGTCATTCCCTCCGGCAAATTCAAGAAGGAGGCTAAACGCCTGATAAAGAAGTTTCCATCGCTAAAAGAAGAACTTTTCGAACTGAGCATGCTATTGTCTGAACGGCCGGATACTGGCACACCTTTGGGCAATGACACCTATAAGATACGCATAGCAATCAAGAGTAAAAGCAAGGGTAAAAGTGGAGGTGGGAGGGTGATAACCTATTTAGTAAACGAACAGAAAGAGGTTTATCTACTGACAATTTACGACAAGTCAGAATTCGATAATATAGGTGATAAAACCTTACAAGCCATTGTTGCAAGCTTAATATAATTCTCATTCCATAGTGACCGTAAGTAGCGCGGCATGGTAGCGTATCCCGCCGAAGCGGGATGTCATCACGACTTTAAACTAAACGGGAATAAACTTGCCAGTAGTTGCAAGTTTGTTCCCGTTTTTGCTTGTTTATACCCAAAGATTCCTGGTTTTAGGTTCGAATCCATATGAAAGACGCGGATTGTCGAAGTTGTTGCTACTGATTTTGTCTTGCATTGTAGAGTGTTAGTTCCTCTTCAGTATATGGTTTTTGCTTGTTGTAAGCGATTATGTTTCGGAACCTATATTTGTTGCCGTATAGGGTAGCGCCGTTATTATATCGACTTGCGGACCTATACCATTTTAAGTCAATAGGATAATCCGTCACAGGATGGTTCCCCATGATCTTATGTACATCAATTCGTGCCGTCTTTCGTCCCATAGGATAAAATTACTTATTGTGTTCGAAAGTTATCCAGCCAAGCCACCACTGAATATTTGCAGGGAATTAGACTAACAGCCGTTTCACCCTTAGAAATCTTCTGCTACTTCAAAACTAATCCGTTCTTTTGTTTTGGGATGAATGAATGAAAGCTGGGCCGCGTGCAGGTAGAGACGGGTGCCGGCATTGCCGTAGATGTCATCTCCAACGATTGGCGCATTGAGTCCCATCTCGTGGGCAGCGTGCATGCGCAACTGGTGGGTGCGCCCGGTGAGCGGCCAGAAGTGTACCTTGGTCACCTCTCCGATAGTTGCTACTACCTTCCATTTGGTAATGCTTGTTTTCCCGGTTTCAAAACAGACCATTTGCCGGGGTCTGTTGAACGGGTCGGGACAAAGGGGAAGGCTTATCTCGCCCTCTGTTTGGTCTATAGCTTTAGATAGCAATGCCGTGTATCGCTTACTAACCACCCTATCCAGAAATTGCTTCTGTATGTGTTTGTGGGCGCCCCGTGTTTTGGCTACCACCAGCAGCCCCGAAGTACCCATGTCCAACCGATGCACCATAAGTGGTTCTGTATTTGCCAGTGTGCTTTTCAGCCTGCTGTATACCGAATCGCTAATGTCTACACCGGGTACAGAACGCAGGCCTGCCGACTTGTTGACCACCAGTAAGTAATCATCCTCAAATACAATTTCAAGGCCGCTGTTTCCTTCTGCTGCCTGAAGAAAAGGATTCTCGTCCAGTGGCATTCCCTCCAGCATGTGCGCCAGGATAGGCTTGCACTTGCCTGCGCAGGCAGGATAAAACTGTTTGTGTTTTCTGATCTCAGACCTGGGAGCTGCTCCCCACCAAAACTCTGCCATAGCCAGCGGATGATACCCCTGCGCAAATGCGTATTGCAACAGCTTGGGAGTAGCACATTCGCCTGCGGCTGCGGGTGGCCTGCCAAAGGCGGTTGCACTGAAAATATCCTGCAGGCTCTTGCTTTTTCCGTCCTTGTTCAGAAATAAATACTGCTCAAAGAGCTGGAGCTGCAAGGCCGCGGACCTTTCTTTGCGCTCGCTTCTCAGTGCATCTATGCGGTCTTCGAATTGTGCCAGGCGCGTGCGCGTATCTTCAAGCACTTCTTTCCATTTTGCCGTAAGTAACCTAAGCCGGTGCCGGTCGTAATGGCTCTGCTTGGAGAGGTCTGCTTCTGCCATTTCAAAATCATGCGGATCGGGGTTGGTGCTGTTCTCTTCGCGGCGTAATCTCCGGTTTTCCTTATTAGTTTTCAGCTCATTTTTGAAAGCAGCTATTTCTTCCATAGACTGTGCCGAAAGTTCTTCCAGTTCACGTCTTAACTGGTGGTAATCTTCGTTGGATTCCACCTCTTCCAATTGTGCATTTACGGAATCTATGACCTCCTGCTCTTTCAGGAAGAAGCTGTCTTCAGTGAGCATATCGAAAACGGGAGGAACAAATTTCGGATGATCATTAGAGTCGGCAAGCTTGCCGGAGAAGGCGGACAGGTAGCCGATTTTGCCCTCCGTGTCGGCCACCACCAATACACCAAACATTTTCCCGATAGCCATTGTTTCCTTGTCATTGGTGAGCCCGAAATTGTGCCCGAGGCCGGTATGTGTTTCCAGGTATTGCTGCAGCTCGGTGGCCGCCAGTATTGTTAGTGGGTGGGGCTCATAATAAAACGGAAAAGTGAACCGCCGTGGTAGGGTTGTTTCCTTTATCACACTATCCGCGAAATAGGTGATTTTATGCTGGTCGTTGTTGTCCAATTATTTTCTCTTGTGTCTTTTGATCTGCAAAAATAGTGCTTATTGAGCTATCGTGCTTAAGGGGGTAGAGGGTTAATAGGGTAAAGGGGTAATAGGGTCGGCGGGGGGATGTAGACGCAATCAGGATGTCGTCCCGACACAATTGAGAGCGAGAGAAACAGAGCGCAGAGCCCGGTTAGCTATCAGTGTGGCTTATGTTCGTTTCGCTCTTGAAAGCGAGACGCTTGTACAATGAAGAACCAAGGGTGACTCTTGGACTAGTGCTTTCTGCCAATGCCTGCCTTTACCTTATCAGGTTATACAGTTTCTTTTCGTCGGTGATGGTGATTTTGCTGGTTTTGATGTCGATTAGATTTTCGGATTTGAAATCGCTAAGGGTCCGGATAAGCGATTCGGTGGCAGTGCCGGCAATGGTGGCCAGCTCCTCCCTGCTGATGTCTATAGTATAAGGCTCCTGTTTATTGGTGTGGTATTTTTTCTGCATACTGATGAGGGCTTCGGCTACTTTCTTGCGTAGCGTGTTGTATGCTATGCCCAGCAGGTGATCTTCTTTGGATACCACATTCTTAGAAAGCAGCGATATCAGCTTTCTGGCTATAGCGGGGTTGGTATTTAACAACTGCTCAAAGTCCTTTCTTGGTATCAACGCTAATTCCGTTTCTTCAATGGCCTCGGCTGTGTCTTTATAAATACCATTTTCTATAAGGGTAGTATACCCAAAAAAATCACCTTCATTATATAAATCTATTACCAGGTCTTTTCCGTCTTCGTGTGTTTTAAAAGTCTTTACCTTCCCTTTGATTATGTAAAACAAGTAGTGCGGGTGATTACCGGTTTTGTATATCACCTGTCTTTTTTTGTAGTCGTTTATATTGCTTTCTGCAGTAAGGTCTTCCAGTGTTTTGTTGTTACTCATTGCCGACCTCAATTCATTCAATCCATCAATATCAGCAGACAGGTTTTTCTTGATGATGTCGGTTTTTCTGAGCCTGCTCTCTATGGCATTCAATAGCTCATTGCCTGAAAACGGCTTGGTTATGTAGTCATCGGCCCCCATCTCCATCGCCGCTCTGAAGTCGCTTCTTTCACTTTTTGAAGTAAGAAATATGAATGGAATATTTTGGGTAAGGGGATCCTTGTGCAGCACGTGCAGCACACCATAGCCATCTATGCCTGGCATCATTATATCGCAGATGATGAGATCCGGAATGTTTTTTTGTGCAACTTCTACTCCCTCTTTTCCGTTAGCCGCAGTAAGCACTTTGTAGTCGGACAGTGTGAGGATTTCCTCCACATTTTCCCTTATGTCTTCATTGTCTTCGATTACAAGAATAGTTTTCATTGTACTGTTATTTATTGTTACCAAACGTAATTGTGAATTTAGTTCCCTGGCCCAATTTACTTTCGCATTCCATCTTTCCGTTCATGAGTTCTGTGTACTTGCCTACTATATGCAAGCCCAGCCCGGTGCCTTGTATATTCGTAACGTTCGAAGATCTGAAAAAGCGTTTGAACAGGTTGTTTATGTCTTCTTCCGGTATGCCCAATCCATAGTCCTTTACGGATAACACCAGCCTATCCGGTGTTGTAGCTGTCACAAGCTCTATAACAGACTGCTCGTTAGAGAATTTTATAGCGTTGGATAGCAGATTTATTACAATGTGCTTCATCATAGATGTATCGAGATATACTATTGATGATGCACCGGTATGTGTGTAAGCTACTACTTGGTCTTTTTTTAGCAAATGATTTACTTCCTGCACTACATCCTGCATTTGCTCTTTAATATCATACTCTCTGTAGTTAGCGCTTATGTTACCTTCTTCTATTTTGCCTACCGACAGGAAATCATTCAATATTTCAGTGAGCGAGGTTACTGAGGATACTATTCTCTGTATGTGCTTTTCCCGCTGTGGCTGATCTTCGGATTTTTGGTATCTGGATAGCAGGTAAGCCGAAGACAGAACAGCACTCAGAGGTGTGCGGAACTCGTGAGATGCCATGGACACAAACCTTGACTTCAGCTCATTGAGTTCTTTCTCTTTTTCCAGTGCTGTTCTCAGCTCTGTTTCTGCCCGCTTTTTTTCAGAGATATCTATAGCAATGCCCAGATAACCTGAAACATGATTTTGCCCGTCTTTAAGCTGCGTGATATTGAGTGATACATAAAATGTAGTTCCGTCTTTCCTTACATAATGCCACTCCTGATTATTATTTCTACCTATGGCTACTGCGGTGGTGAATAAATCAAATCCGGGTGTTACCTGCTTGCCGGCTACTGCAGCAAATTCGATGGCCCGCTGCTGCAGCTCTTCCTTTAGGTGAAAGTCGAGAACATTAATATTACCTACTGCCTCTGCTGCACTATAGCCAAGCCATTTTTCGGCGGCAGGATTGAAGAATTGCAACAGTCCGTCTTTATCGGCTACAAATATAATTGCGCCTGCATGGTTCCAGATATTGTTCAGAAACGTATTTACCCGCTCCAGCTCTGCATCTTTTCTTTCGGTTTCTTTTATCTGGCTACCCAACTGCTCTACCGTGATTGCCAACGACTGTGACCCCTCTTTCACTTTTTCTTCCAGGTGGGTATTGAGTTGTACAATTGCCTGTTCTGTTTCTTTTCTTTGGGTAATATCGTTGATGAAAGCAAGTGAATAGTTATCTTCCTCAATTTTATAATGCCCCAGACTTACCTCTACCGGAAACTCAGTACCGTCTTTGCGGAGGCCAGATAACTCCATACCCAGCCCCATGGGCCTGCTATGTGGGTTTTCATTAAATTTATCTCTGTGCTTCACATGGCTTTTGCTGTAGCGGGAAGGAATAAGCACTTCTACTTTCTTGCCAATGAGCTCGCCCAATTCATAGCCAAACTGTCTCTCAATATAAATATTAGCCATCAGGATGTCTCCAACAGAGTTGGTAATAAGGATTCCAATGCTTGCATAATTAAATAATGCGTGGAAAGTGTCATTATTTCTGGTAAACGGCATGCTTAAATGTAAGCCAAAATTTTCAGCTGCACTCGCCAATATTTCTTTTAAACGCTTGTCGGGCATAATAAAAACAAATATGAAGGTTGTGTCACAAAGAAAAAATGATTTTAATCAGGAATTTGCCAGCCTGTAACTATTTTTTGTGGCAGCAGGAGCGTACCTCTCCGTTTATAACCTGTACTTTAGGACTCAAGTAGGGAATGTCGAGATTCAGCCCCCTTAAAAGGAAGATAATACCAAACAGAAAAACAACAACGGGTGTGTATTTTCTTACAAATTCTATTTTGCCTACATTAACGCGACTGCGAAACAAGATGATACTGACGAGCGCAGGTAACGTGCCCACACCAAAGATATAAGCAAACAGCACAGCATGAGCAGCTGTGTGCAATGCCAATGTAGCAGACAGCATCATGTAAACAAGGCCACACGGTAGCAAACCATTAAGCATGCCTGAGATGAATATAGATGGGAAACCAGGATTGCCCATAAACTCGCCCAGTTGTTTTGTAACAAATTTTGTCCAGGGTAGTTTTACCTGCAGCTTTTTTGTAAAGGGCAAGAATGAAATAACACCTGCAAAAAGAAATAAACTGCCTAAGACAATAGAAATATATTGCTGAACAACCGGATTAAAAACACTGCGAAATGAATAGATAACCAATGCCATCATAGCATATACCGATATTCTGGCGAAATGATACAAGGCAATAGCTGCCGCTTTGCGAAGACCAGTGAAATGATGGAATGGCAGGAACAACATTATGGGACCACACATACCTACGCAGTGCAGGCTGCCGGCAAGCCCCATCAATATGGCTACTGTGAACAGTGCATTCATAGCGCACTAAGGTTAATGGGTATTTCGTAATAGAAATCCTTATTGTCAACTGTATAACTTACCTTGGCAGTATAGGTTGCGGGATGCAATCCATCTCTGGAGATACTGTGCCGTGCATTAGTGGTTTTTATATCAAATTTTTTGTCCCACTTATCATTTACCGCACAATAGAACTGTACATTACCAGACAGAATTTTCTGATCAAATTCGGGCGGGAAATCAATAACTATCTCCTGCTTGTTGGCATGTATAGCCAGTGCGCCCTGTAAGTCTGCCTGATTTTTACTGGCATCCAATACTTGCTGGTATGCTATTTCATCCTTGTAGTAGTCTTTGGATACAAGGTCAATTTTCTGGCGACCACTGGCCACCACCAGGCAAACAATCATGGCTACAAATCCCAGATAACCCATTGCTATTTTCCATCCCCAGCCTATAGTCATACTTCTGTTATTTAGTTATTATCATTAAAAGGACCCAAAAATGATGTAGTGATGGTGCTGATCTTCTTGCCCTTTTCAAATACACCTATCTTAAGTTTTGTTTTCCGTCCGGTCAGGTCACTTTTGTCTAAGTACACAAACATAGCACCTGATACTATTCCATTTTGGGGTACCAGCAGCCTTGTTTCTCCTACCAGTTTTATAGTGCCTTTGAAGTTCTCCGGCCTCAAATCGACCTCTTTATCTTTGAATGTTTTATTAAGCACTCTGTAGTTATAGAGATTGCTCATCTGATTATTAGGTTGCTCCTGATAGAGCTGACCGGGTGTGCGCAACAGTGTAAACCCAACATCTGTGCGGCTGGCCAGCAACCAAACGAGTATGCCTATTAGCACACACATGACGAGGCTGTAGGCTTTCATTTTAGCAGTAAAAATCCAGGACCTGTTTTTGGCAATATTGTTTTCCGAAGCCAGCCTTATCAGATTTTGCGGCAATCCTACTGCATCCATCATTCGGTTGCATGCATCTATACATGCAGTACAGTTGGTACATTCAAGTTGAGTACCATTGCGGATATCTATACCGGTAGGGCACACTTTCACACACTGCTCACAGTCTATACAATCGCCTATAGTCCTTTCTTCCTTTTTGTGAAATTTTCCACGTTCTTCGCCGCGTTTATAGTCGTAGGCTACCACCATCGAATTACGATCGAGCAGCACCCCCTGCATACGGCCATAGGGACAAATAACAGTACATATCTGCTCCCTCATCCACAGATACACAAAGAAAAAGATGGTAGTAAAAAGTGCCAGAGATGCGAAAGTACCCAGATGTTGAGAAAATGGCTCTTTAACCATTTTGTACAACTCGTCTACACCTATTATGTATGCCAAAAAAGTATTTGCAATTATAAAGCTCACCAGCCAAAAGGCTGTCCACTTACTTACTCTTTTAGTAATTTTATCGGTATTCCAGCTTTGTTTGTCTAGTAGTTTCTGCTGGGCAGCACTGCCTTCAATAAAGTACTCAATTCTACGGAATACCATTTCCATAAAAATGGTTTGAGGACACGCCCAACCACAAAACACCCTACCGAAAACTACTGTAAATAAAGCAATGAACACAATGAACACAATCATGCCCAATGCAAAAATGAAAAAATCCTGAGGCCAGAATATTTGACCAAAAAGAATGAACTTTCGCTCAAGTATGTTTAACAAAAAGAGCGGATGTCCATTCACCTTGAGAAAGGGCAAGCCGAAAAATAACAGCAAATAAACAATGGTAGTTGCTTTTCTCAGCGTGTATAATTTCCCTTCTGGTTGCTGAGGAAACAGCCACACCCTTTTTCCCTTTTTATCTACGGTAGCTACTTTGTCTCTAAAAGACCGCTCTTCATTATTCTGTTCACTCATGGCTATAGGTTCTTACTGCACTACTACTTTCTCGTCCTTTGTACTATCTGTCTTAGTCTGTGGCTGTGCTTCCAGGTATAACTCTCCCTGTGGTTCTTTTGGGGCCGCAGGCTTTGTGCCTTTCAGCGTTCTGATGAAGCTGGTCAACTCTTGTATCTGCTTGGGAGACAGGTCGTCTTTCCAGCTTTTCATACCCTTATCCTGCCAGCCATATTTAATGGATTTGAAAACGTCCGTGAGACTTCCGCCATGAAGCCAGTAGTCATCTGTAAGATTAGGGCCTACTGAGCCTCCACCATCGGCCAGGTGACAGGCTACACAGTTCTTTGTATATACCTCTTTACCACTGGCTATGTCTGCAGGGGCAGTCAACAAGGTAACTGTGCTTTCATCTACATTATTGGCAGAGTTTGCGAGGTAGGCGGCTTTGTCTTCTTCACCTTGTTGCATTTCAGCAAAATACTCATCAGTCTGGCTCATACCATCGTGCGAAACATGATAGCGATATATGTAGATGACACCAACTATTATTGTTACATAAAAGCCATATATCCACCATGGAGGAAGGCTATTATCCAGTTCTCTGATTCCATCGTAGTTATGATCAAGAAGAATGTCTTTTTCTTTTTCTATCGAAGCAGCACTATTGAACTTATCCCAAAACCAGTTGCTGCTTGGCACCGCTTTAGCCTGAGTATCCACATCCATATCCTCTACATTTCTGATAATCCTGAGTAGTATTTTTGTAAATACTGACAGTGCAAATATCACCAAAAGCTCTAGGGCAATAATACTTACAAGAAGATAGAAATCTCCCGAAGGCATACCACTGATGTAGTCGGGAATATTGATGTCGAATGGATCGGGTTTGGCCTCGGCAAAGGCACTGGTAGACGAACCCACAAACAGCAATAGCAGCAATGTTTTCAATATTTTTCCCGCCGGGGTTTTTAGTTTTCTGTTTTTATCTCTTACTACTTCCGTTAATTGCGACAAGGTATGTGCCATTACACCTATTACAAACAGGAGAATCACTATAAGCCCAATCATGCCCCAAAGTGTCATGTTGTAGCTGCCGCCCTGATCTTCCGGTACAGTTGCCAATGCATAGCTCAGTTGCGGAGCCAGTAGTGCGCTTATTGCAGAAATAATGGTTGCCTTTTTATATAATTGCATATACCTGAAATCTTAGAAAATTATGGATTGTTTTTTTCGGGAAATGGAATGTTCTTCAACAGTTCTATATACTTTTTATCAGCCTTCAGCGACCAAATACTCACTACTGAAAAGAAGAGAAAGAACATGGTAAGCGACGTGAGCGGGTAGATGCCCACGCCGGTTATAGTCTCGAGATAATGTATAAATTTCATATTGCTTATTTATCAGTGATTATTTTTTTTGTTCTCTTTTTATGTCTGTTCCCACTCGCTGCAGGTAAGCGATCATTGCAATGATTTCTTTGTCGCTTTTGATATTGATTTTTTCTTTTGCAAGACCTGCCGCTATGGCATTTGCCTGTACCATCAGGTCGGCATTTGCTTTTTGGTCGTATCCTTTTCCGTATGGCACACCCAGTGTAAGCATCGCCCTGATTTTGGGGCCGGTCAGTGCAGTATCTATGCTTGCAGTGAAGAGCCATGGATAGTTTGGCATTATGGTTTCCGGTGATATACTGGAAGGATCGTACATGTGATTGAAGTGCCAGCTATCCGGATACTTTCCGCCTATTCTTGCCAGGTCTGGTCCCGTGCGCTTGCTACCCCACTGGAATGGATGGTCATACACAAACTCTCCGGCCTTGGAATACTCACCATACCTTACTACTTCGCTTCTGAATGGTCGTATCATCTGGCTGTGGCACAGGTAACAACCTTCCCGCACATATATATCCCTGCCATGCAATTCCAGTGGTGTGTAAGGTTTTACACTGGCAATAGTGGGTATATTAGACTTCACCATAAAGGTGGGTATCATTTCTATCATACCACCAATTGCTACTGCTACAAGGCTGAAAACGAGCATTTGTATCGGGCGGCGTTCAATCCATCTGTGCCAGTGTTGCGAGCCGTGCGCTTCGTAGACTTTGCTAAGGGGTGCTGCTTCTGCTTCTTCTTCGTTAAGTACGTTTCCTGCTTTGATAGTTTTGTACAGGTTATAGCACATAACGAGTGCACCTATCAGGAACAAAACCCCACCCACGCCACGCATCGCATAAAAGGGCTGCATTTGCTTTACTGTATCCAAAAACTGATACTTCAGCGTGCCCTCCGGTGTAAACTCTTTCCAGGCAAGGCTTTGCATGAATCCTGCCCAATACATGGGTACCACATAAAACACTATACCGAGGGTTCCTATCCAGAAATGCCTGTTGGCCAGCTTGGTAGAATATAGTTTTGTACGGAATATTTTCGGAATCAAATAATACAGCACACCAAAAGTGAGGAAGCCATTCCAACCCAAGGCACCTACGTGTACGTGAGCAATAGTCCAGTCTGTAAAGTGGCTAATAGCATTTACGCTTTTCAGACTGAGCATAGGACCCTCGAAAGTAGCCATACCATAGGCAGTTACCGCCACTACCATAAACTTGAGCACCGGATCTTCTCTTACTTTATCCCATGCACCACGTAGAGTAAACAAACCGTTGAGCATACCACCCCAGGATGGAGCGAGAAGCATTATAGAAAAGACCGTACCTAAAGACTGAGCCCAGTCTGGCAGTGCTGTGTATAGCAAGTGGTGCGGACCTGCCCATATGTACAAAAATATCAGCGCCCAGAAGTGAATGATGGAGAGGCGATAAGAGTATACCGGCCTGTTTGCCGCCTTGGGCAGAAAGTAGTACATAAGTCCGAGATAGGGAGTGGTGAGGAAGAATGCAACCGCATTATGACCGTACCACCATTGTACCAGCGCATCCTGTACTCCTGCATACCAGGAATAAGATTTCATGAAAGAAAATGGAATCTCAATAGAGTTCACAATGTGCAACATGGCTACTGTAACAAAAGTGGCTATGTAAAACCAAATAGCGACATAGAGATGGCGTTCGCGTCTTTTAAGTATGGTGCCAAACATATTCCAGCCAAAGGCAACCCATACTATGGCAATAAGAATATCAATAGGCCATTCCAGCTCGGCATACTCTTTTCCGGTAGTGAAACCCGCAAGTAATGTAATAGCCGCCAGAACTATAATAGATTGCCAGCCCCAAAAGTGAAACTTGCTTAGCTTATCGCTAAACATTCTGGCCTTGCAGAGCCGCTGTAGCGAATAATAGACACCCATAAAGATGCCATTGCCTACAAATGCAAATATAATAGCGTTGGTATGTACCGGCCGCACCCTGCCAAATGTGGTAGCGGCTGAATTGAAGTTGAGTACCGGATAAACCAGCTGGAATGCTGCGAGTATTCCGGCCAGCATTCCCACTACACCCCAAATGATAGTGGCATAGGCAAACCATTTTACAATCTTGTTGTCGTAGAAAAACTTATCGTTTTGCAGACCTGCATTTTCATTATTGAACCCCATATCCATATTTTGGCTGTATTATTTATTTTTTTGAATTTCATCGTCAAACAGAATTCTCATTGCAGCACCCTCTTTGTCTATGTACTGATCATCCCGTATACTCCAGATAAATGCACCAAGAAAGGAGGCTGCAACCAGAAGGCTAATCAATACCAGTATTATTAGTGCGCTCATTTTGCTCCTTTATGAAGGCAAAACTAATCTGTAGGTACAGGGGGGCTTATGACCTTGCTCAATGCAAAACATGATTATGGTCATGTGGGATGTTAGATATACCTTTCACCTTTGTTATCAGCAGGTAGAAGCAATAGCTGATACCGCAAATACCATATTTATCATGCTGCGTCATACCGGCCAAAGAAGAAGCTATCAACATAATATTCGTTTAGCCATATTGTTATCACTGAATGCCGGTTTTATAAATGCCAGCGGATTTCTGGCATTCACATTGCTTACCACTAATGTTACCGGTCATGCTGCACTACTGGCTGTATATGTGGCATCAGCCAATTTCGGTTCTGCGTTGCTGGTTGCATTGTGGCTCCTGTTGTTTCTTTTGGGAGCATTTATTTCCAGTCTTTACATATCATATGTAGGTATAAACAATTCAATAGCTTATTCTACCCCAATATTCACAGTGGCTTTGATACTTGCCGGAGTAGCTCTATTTGGCAGCCGGTTCGATCATTCTTTATTTGAAACAGGAGTATATGCAGGAAGCCTGTTGTTTGCAATGGGGATACAAAATGCACTTGTCACAATGTTGTCCGGATCAGAGGTAAGAACTACTCACTTAACCGGTATGTTTACAGATCTGGGAATAGATCTTGCGGCTATGACGGTATCTACTGCTGCAGACAATTCAGTAAGACGTCGTATATATTTACGATTATCTATTATTTTTTCTTTTTTGACTGGTGGAGTAATTGGTGGACTGATTTTTTCGAAAATTCATTTTCAAGCATTCTACATACCTGTCATTACACTTCTGGTTACATTGTATTACGACAGGTCGCGGATAAAAATCAGCAGAATCATACACAACAAAAAGAATAAAATAAGCAAACAATTATAGCAATCAGAAGTAATTAACGAGCTTACGTAAAGGAACGAACATTAAGTTTTCAAGACCGTTGATAATCGTGGAATGTAGCTGGATTAAGGCAAAATCAGGCACTTCTTGTTTTTATTAGTTCTTCTTCCTGAAACGGGCAATACTGCACCTCTTCTTTGCCATCCTTGTTTTTTGCAAACCATATACAGTCGACCATGTTTGTACTATACACATTGGCATTCACATCGTAGTGATTACCTCTGACAGTCATTTCAGGTCCGCCAGATACCAGCCTTACTTTATCGCCGGGAACTAGTTTGATTTCCATAGCATTGTTTTTTTTTGTAAAAATAAATGCCTGTTTAAAGTGTTTTATTGATAGCGGTCAGTTTAAAATGTGTTTCTTGTCATTCAGGATTGGATGACATATCAGAACAGATCTGGCCGGTTATAATTAATATTAGTTATTTCCCAGTTGAACCAATTAAAGTCTCCGGAATTCAATTTCCATATCGTTCTACCCTTCGATGGAACCCTTATTCCTTCAAAGGTGCGGTATTCGTCTACAGGCACAACCCAGGTTTCGAGGCTGTATCTACCCTTCTTCTCCATATACCTTAGTGCCTGAAATGAGGTAACATCGCCCATCTCATTAAAGAAAAATGCTCCGGTGACCCTCTTGCCCATGTAGCTCATTGTAGCCAATGCAGAGCCCGAGTCTATTGCACTCCAATGTATATTCTTGCTTAATGCAGCAGCGGGGAACCATTGTATTTCTGCCAGGTAGCGCAGCATAGTGCCCTGATCGGTTTCATCTCCGGAGGCATTGGCAATCTGTAAAACTGATGCAGCCTTAATAATCATTTTACCGCTACCGTCACTGAATACGTCCTTTCCTGCTATGTGGGTTATTCCGTATTCAATATTTGCCAGCCAGGAGAAACCGGGTGAATCGACATCAAAGTATTGCTCCGCTTCTACGTTCATCCATTTACTGTCGGGCTCCATTCTTAATTGTCCTTTTTGCTTCAATCGCACAGTGTGAATCATGGGTCTGCCAACTACTCCTGATCTTTCGAGCCACCTTTTTACGGGGTCAGGTAGCTTTTCCAGGTGTACCTTTTCGACCAATAAAGCCGGACTTGTGGCTGCATGAAGTAAATAGCCAGCTTCGCTTCTGCCACTTGCCCGGAAGTCCCACTTCAGGAAATTCATAAGTAGCAGCAGGAGAATCAACACATTTGCCAGCGTACCAAATTTGGCATCACTCCAGGCACCAACCACAAGTATCTGAGACAACATCACTGCGGCTATACCAATGTACCACCAGTCTCTTTTCAAAACCACAAATATTGCAACTACTAAAAAGAGTAAAACGGCCAGTAGCCATAACAGCCCGGCTGGCTTTGAAACGGCCTTGGACAGTGGAATATTGTTTCCTATACCAAATGCTTTCAAACATCCTAAAATATGGATAAGTCCGTGTATAAAAACAAAACCGGCAAAAACTAATCGAATCATTTTGTCGTTGTTATTGTATGTGATTTTAATCTGGAAATTGCGAATCCGCACACCAGCATACCAATGCCCGTAAAGCCCATAACATAGTGCATCATGTCAATTTTTCTGATAAGCAGCATCTGTATTACCAACCACCCCAATAGTATACAGCCCTGAAAAAGAATGTGGAGGTAATACTTTTTGTGCTTCAGTATCAAGCTAATGAGTGCTACTATACTCAGAACTCCGTTGGCAATAAATAGTATGATTCCCGGAATAAAATAGTCGGTGAAAGGAGTGTGTGCCAAAAGTGCCGGATCGAGTTGAATGTCGCTGCCGTCGGGGTAATAGATAAGACTATATCCACCATAGAGAGCACCCATACCATTAAACAACAACAGGCATATAGCTATAACCCTGACTATGCGTATAACAAGAATATGGTGCTGCATGCGAGCTCGTCTGATAGTCAAAACTATCGCAATGGAAATGTATGCAAGATGACTATTGTCAGATGATGAATAAAGTGACAAGAATACATATCATTACCTCGCCTGACCTGAATCAGTTTATTAGGCAAGTATCACCTATACTTTTGTACAAACAATTAACAATATGAAAAGGATAAACATCAGCCATGTAAGCAACATGCACAATCAATGGTTAAGAACGCTCAACTTTTACAAATCTGAGATGTCTATATTAAAAGGCATTCTTACAGAAGTAGGCGGAAAAAACTCTAATGCTGAAATGCTGAAAGATGTAGAACATTTTGAGAATCAATTCAAGATTCAGGCTATTAACATTGATACAATAGCTCATGGCATTCATGTGAATATAGACGCAATAAGCAAAGAGGCAACTAACTCTTCTGCAGGCTATATTGACAGTAATCTTGCAACTGAACATGATCAACTATGTGCTCAGGCAGAAGATGAAGAAAAAATTATGATAGAACTTATCCGTTCTTTCCGCAAGTTTGCGGAGAAGTGGATGTAATTTTGCCTGCTTTTGTTTTATTGTTTGATCAATAGAAGATCACAAACAGAAATGCCCCCGCACTGCGGGGGCATTTCTGTTTGTAGTTGACTATAACATCAGGAGTTGCTTTCTGACTGAATACTTAAGCCTTTGCGCCAGGCTATATAGTTGCAAAGCCCACTGGATATAATGACAATACTCATGGTGCTGCATGGCATAAGGATAGCTGCTATGACCGGTTTCATAAGCCCCTGCATGGCAAAATACAGCCCTGCAACGTTGTACAGAATTGAAATAGCAAAACTAATTTGAACTACTGTGCCGGAGCTTTTTGCAAGATCTAACAGCGATACAAAATATTTCATTTTTCCTGCATCAAATATAGCATCACAGGCCGGAGTGAAATTGTTGACATCATCAGCAAGTGTAATGCCCACATTGCTCTGCTGCAATGCACCCGCATCATTGAGTCCATCACCTATCATCATTACTTTTTTCCCCCTGGCCTGCAGCCGCTGTATATACTTTAGTTTATCAATTGGTTTTTGTTCAAAAAGTAATTCACTTTTTGTTCCAAATATGTTTTGCAATATGCCCTTTTGTTTATCATTATCACCTGAAAGGAGTGATAGTGAATATCTGGTTTTTAGCCTGGCAATAACTGATGTCATAAATTCTCTGAATGCACCATGCAAATGAATAGAAGTGATCCGTTCATCTATATTTATGTACACAGTTGCTTTTTCTTTAGCATTTACATCATCTACTCCTGTATATTCAGCAGATCCTACAATTATACTCGTATTACCAGCCGATGCCTGCAATCCGGCTCCCGGCATTTCTTTCCACGAAGATAGTACCACACTATTACGATCACCCAGCCATGCCCTTATGGCCTTGCTGTTAGGATGGCTGCTTTGTTTTACCACACTGTATACCAGGTCTTTTTCTGCATCACTCAGCTCATGACCTGACACCACTACCTGACTGTTTCCACCGTTGGTTACAGTGCCTGTCTTATCAAAGGTTATGTGGTTTACCTCGGCTATCTGCTCTATTACCGTTGCGTCTCTCAGGTACAGGCCATTGAGCCCAAATATTCTTAGTATATTACTGTTGGTGAACGTTGCAGATAACAGCAGCGCACATGGGCAGGCAACTATAAGCATAGCCGTTACGCTATTTACAATTTTTGTGGGGTCGTAGATATACCAATATGCGGCTGTAATGCATGCCAAAAGCAACAGAATCACTGCGAAGTACTTGCTCAAAACATGTATAATACTTATTTTGTCATTTACGCCTTCCTTATCTTTTTTGAATGCATAATGATTCCATAAGGAGGTTAGATAGCTTCCTGCAACCGGTTTCACTACTTGTATTTTCAGTTCACCACCCTTTTGTCTTCCTCCTGCATATACCATTTCTCCCACTGCAACTTTTACCGGGTCTGCCTCTCCCGTCACAAAGCTATAGTCTATCAGGGCATTGTTTGTAAGCACAGTAGCGTCAGCAGGCACTATCTCCTCGTGATGTAATATTACTATGTCTTTTTCTTTCAGGTCCTGCAGTTGCTTGTTTATAAAACCGTTTGGTGTAATGACACTTACTGCTATAGGGAAGTAGGACTTGTAATCTCGTGTGAATGATAATGATTTATATGCACGTTCCTGCACAATTCTGCCTGCCAGCATAAAGAAGACAATTCCACTCATGCTGTCCAGATAGCCGGCACCCGTGTCAGATATGATTTCATATACGCTGCGCAGGAAAGTAATTCCAAGTGCGAGCACTATAGGTGCATCTATATTGAGTATTTTTTGCTTCAGGCCGGCCCAGGCAGTTGTGTAGAATTCTGTAGCTGCATAGAAAAATACCGGCAGAGAAAGCAACAAGTTTAGGTAACGGAACAAATAAGCATATTGCGCTTCCATACCCGTTTTTGCAGCCAGGTATTCAGGGAAACTCATCATCATTATGTTGCCAAAACAGAATCCGGCAACACCCAGTTTTATTAGTCTTGGTTTATTAAAAGACTTTGCTGCTTTAGTATTTGTGTCTTCCAGGTTGATGAATGGCTCATAACCTATAGTAGCTAATAGTTCTACTATCTTTCGTAAGCTGGTTTTTTTACCGGAAAAATGTATTGTTACCTCCTTTGCTGTAAAATTGATTCTGCTTTCTTTAATCCCACTATCCAGGCGGTTTAGGTTTTCAAGGAGCCACATACACGAGCTGCAGTGTATGGATGGAATGTATAGTGTAACTATAGTAAGCTCACTATTAGTAAACTGGTATAATTTGGTGCAGATATCCTTGTCATCCAGAAACGAATATTTATCGCTTCTTAATGGCTTAATCTGAGAAATACCCGGGTGCGATTGCAGCTTGTAGTAATCGCACATGCCCTTGTTTTCTATGATTTCATATACAAGTTTGCAGCCCTCACAACAAAAATATTTTTCTTCAATGGTAATGTTGTTTGTCAGGCAATTGAGACCGCAATGATAGCAGGTATTCAGTGGTTTGCGTGCATTAATCGGCTTCGCTGTTTTATGTTCATCTATTATCAGCATTTATCGTTTTTTGTGCCTCAGCTATTTTTGGTATGAGATAGTTATTCTCCAGAAAAAACAGTTCTGTAAGATTTGTTTCCAGCATAGTCATATTTGAGCGTAGTAACCTGTATTCGTCAGGAAACATAGTTTCGGAGTACAGCGGCAAAGTAGCCATTTGCAGTTTAGACAGCACCTTAGACATTTCTTCATTGGTTGCATTCAAGTCCAGAATATGCATATTATGATTTATTTTGCATGACCCTGAGCAGTTACTGCAATCGTGGTTGTCTTTCATTTTTTCAGAAAGTTTGTGCACATACGGTATATATACCTGTTTTCTGTTGTACACATGTTTAGTTATTTCAGAAATTACTATTTCGCATAACTTTACATACTGTAATGGAGCATCTGATTTTTCTATGTTTTTTATCTTGTCACATTGTTTTTTTGTGATCACACTCGATGCTTCAATTGAATCGTAATACTCTGATTGAAGCTTTTCTGCAAAAGGCTTTAATGCAATGCTTCTGTATTCTCTATATATATTCGCACCCATGTCTTCTTTTTTTGACAAAGTTATATTCCAATAGTATGCTGAATAATGATTTAAATCAGTTGTATTCAACATCAACGAATGTTGTTATTTATATATAAAACATATCTTACGTTTAACGGCGCATTGAAATAGTGAACTATGCTATGCCTATTTATTTGGTATTATAGCTCTGCAGGATACGCATAAAGACCTACATAATAAGCACACTAAGTTCAGTGAAATATATGTAGAATATATTTGTTAATGTATAGTTTAGTTTAAGTTGTATTTTTTGAATTAATAATAGTTTGAATTACATTTACTCGTAAGTTATGCAGTAGCTTAACAAAAAAATAAATTACCCCCAAACTAAAAAACGCAAAAACAAATGAAATACATCCTCACAATTGCCGCACTGGCATTAATTGGGCTATTGACCATAACCGGTTGTAAGAAAAAAAAGAGTGACCCAATTGTAGCTACTGTGTCTACAACAGTAGTTACCAATGTAACTGATACTTCTTGCCTGACCGGTGGAAATGTAACAAGTGATGGTGGTGCTGCCGTAACGGCCAAAGGCGTGTGCTGGGACACCACCAATACACCTACGGTAGCCCTGACTACAAAAACAAATGACGGCACAGGTATAGGTAGTTACGTAAGTAATATTGCAGGACTATCACCTGGAAAAACGTACTATGTGAGAGCATATGCAACCAATAGTGCAGGTACGGCCTACGGTACAGCAGAAAAAATAAATACCACTACAATTACAGTACCTGTGTTAGCATCTCTGCTTACAGCATCAGTGACATCGATTACACAGACTTCTGCGACTTGTGGGGGAAACGTAGTTTCTGACGGGGGATTTGAGGTAGTAGCGAGAGGTGTGTGCTGGAGCACAAGCTCAAATCCAACGGTGGATTTGTCGACAAAAACAACTGATGGAGCCGACATTGGCAACTTTACGAGCAGTATTACAGGTCTCACCCTTGGTACCACTTACTATGTACGTGCTTATGCGACCAATAGTGCAGGCGTAGCTTATGGAAGTGAAGTTACATTTACCACGTCCGGCGCTACTTTGGCTTCGCTTTCTACTACAAGCCCTAGCAGCATTACACTTACAAGTGCTGTATGTGGTGGTGTAATATCAAATGACGGTGGTGCAGCTATAACAATGCGTGGTATATGCTGGAGCACCAGCGTAAACCCTACAACTGCACTTGCTACTAAAACAGCTGAAGGGCCGGGTTTTGGAACATTTATCAGCAATATGACCGGCTTGACTCCTGGCACTACCTATTATGTTCGTGCTTATGCTACTAACAGTGCCGGCACCTCTTATGGTACTCAGCGTTCATTTTATACTACTTCACTGGCTGTAGGGATGAGTTATGGTGGCGGTAAGGTTGCATACATCTTGCAGCCGTGGGATCCCGGCTATGTAGCGGGTGTAGTACATGGACTAATTGCTGCTGCTGCTGATCAAAGTACAGGTACAGGATGGGGTTGCTCTTCAATAGATGTTGCAGGTACATCAACAGCATTGGGTAGCGGTCAGCTCAATACAAATTTAATAATTGCAGCCTGTGCCCCAACAAATGCGGCAACTATATGTGCAGATCTGGTAACGGGTGGCTATAGCGATTGGTATCTTCCAAGTAAGGATGAGTTGAACAAACTATATCTGAACAGAGTAGCCATTGGAGGTTTTGTAAACGCATGGTACAGGTGCTCTTCACAAAGCAGCAGTACGTATGCATGGGAACAGAGTTTTTCATCAGGCACTCAAACCGTGTACCCGAAGACGGACCTTGATCATGTAAGGGCTGTTAGATCTTTTTAATAATCAGTTAGAACTTTTATTGGAATCTAAAGCCCGGCATCACTGCCGGGCTTTTACTTTGTATATATTGCAAGAATGCGACTGACATGTTATTCCAGTACTTTTTCAAAACACATACTACTTGCTACACTGGCATATTGCCCATAATTAGGAATAAGGGCATACTCATTCTTTTTGTACAGTGCTATTGCTTCCGGTTGTTTTACACCTGTTTCCAGTATACAGCGCAGGTAGTTCATCTCCTTTGCCCAAATTTCCAGTTCCTTTAAAATTAATGACGCGAATCCCTGCCCTCGTTTTTCCACAGGTACATACATTCGCTTTATCTCCATAATGCCTGTGGCATAATCTTTTATAGCACCACATCCTACTGCCTCCGTCCCGGAATAAGCTACCACCACGTGTTTTATCTGATCCAGCTTATTAAACTGGTCAAAAAATGAATGTTCTTCACCGTCCCTTACAGCCAGATCTTCGTCCAGTGCAGCCACGAGTTTCCTAAAGTCTGGGTTTGTAGCATCTGTCCTGATAAGTATTACCATGCTGATCTTTTTGTGTTTATATCCGTCTGCAAAACTAATGAGACTTTGAAAATTCCTGTTAAAGAGATTGAATAAATAGCGGCTTATCTTAATTTGGAAGAATTTCTACCAAAGTAATACCCTTATTATAGATTTATCCTAACACAGTATAGCCAGCGACAAATACATTTTTCTCTATTTTTGATATATCTAATTAATCAGTTCTCATGGAAAGAAAAGAATTCATCAAAAAAGGAATAGTAGCCAGTGCACTTACCTACCTGTATTCTGCTATCAGCAGCCCACTCAAGGCAGTGGCTAGAGTGAGTAAGTCGCCCTACCGGGGTGTGGAGGGTGTGCTATCGCCCACCAATACCCACATGGTAGGCAATGGCTTCAAGGTGATGAACTTCTTCCCCAATGGAAAGGGATTTGAAGAAAGAATGAGTCCGTTCTTCCTGCTCGACTTTAATGCAGAGGTCAGCTATCCGCCTTCAGAGATATCGCGAGGTGTAGGCGTGCATCCGCACAGGGGTATAGAGACCATCACATTTGCATACAAAGGTGGCGTGGAGCATCACGACAGTAAGGGCAATCATGGCATCATAGGGCCCGGCGATATACAATGGATGACAGCGGGTGGCGGAGTGCTGCACAAAGAATACCATGAGCAGACCTACACTAAAAAAGGTGGTGCGTTCGAGATGCTGCAACTATGGATAAACCTGCCTAAGGCTCACAAAATGACCCCTGCAAAATACCAAAGCATTGTGCATACCACCAAACCAAAAATACAGCTGCCAGGCAATATGGGTGTAGTATATGTAGTGGCTGGTGAGTATGATGGGGTGAAAGGTATAGCAAGCACCTTCTCGCCGGTACACATGTATGATATACACCTGAACAGCAATGCGGATTTTTCGTTCGACCTGCCTGCCCACTTCAACACTGGTATACTGGTGATAGATGGCTCTGTAGTAGTAAATGACCATACAGTAGCAGAAAACCACTATGTGCAACTGAAAAACGAAGGCGGAGAGATACACATAAAAGCAAAAGCAAAAAGCACCATACTGGTACTGAGCGGAGAGCCGCTCAATGAGCCTTATGTGAGCTATGGTCCTTTTGTGATGAACACCGAAGAAGAAATAAAGCAGGCAGTAGAAGATTACAATGCCGGCAAATTCGGGTTTCTGAAAGATTGATGCTTAGGATGAATGTCCACTAAACAGATACGTATCTTCTCATAGTGCCAACAGATAAGCAAAAACCCGACTTTAACAGACGCATCTTTTGGGATATTGCTGAAATACTCAAACGCTACTCAATTGACCAGGTTATTGATGCTTATAATCATAAATTCCCTAATCAGCAGATGCTTATCTCTATCCCTCAAGCATTAATTTATTTTGATGATGCTGATGCCTCAGAAAAGCCGGTAAGTAAAAATGGGCAGACATGGGATAGTGTAAAGAAAACCATCAGGAAGCAAGTGGATGCATATCTGAAATAGCCTAAATCTACTGTCCTTCTAAACTTGCGTACCTTTGCCGCGATGCAACTTCAAAAATATCCGGTCGACAGTATTCTTGCCAATTTAAGAATCAAAGAATTGAATGAAATGCAATTGGCAACAATAGCTGCTAATGAGCGACAAAACGACATAGTACTACTGTCTGCAACAGGCTCCGGCAAGACGCTCGCCTTTCTGCTGCCCATACTACAACTGCTAGAGGAAAACAACAAAAACACACAGGCACTGATTATAGTACCATCGAGAGAGCTGGCACAGCAAATAGAGGAAGTATTCAAATCGATGGGTACTGGACTGAAAATAACTGCCTGCTATGGCGGACACTTGAGAGAAACCGAAGAGAATAACCTGAAACAGCCACCGGCAATAATAGTAGGTACACCCGGCAGGCTGTGCGACCATATTCGCCGCAGCAACATAACAGTAGATGCTATTACTACCCTGATACTGGATGAGTATGATAAGACCCTCGAAATGGGTTTTGAAGAAGAGATGGCGTTTATCATAAAGTCATTGCCGGCATTGCGCAAGCGAATACTCACATCTGCCACCGAAGCGGTAGAGATACATGACTTCATAGGATTGAAAGATGCGGTAACCCTCGACTTCCTGCCCGAAGAAAGTGCACTGGCAGAGAAGCTTGCGATAAAGATTATCCACTCTGAAGATAAAGACAAGCTGGACACACTCTTTGGTCTTATTTGTTACCTGGGCAACCGGTCTACTATTATCTTTTGCAATCATAGAGAGTCTGTAGAGCGTACCAGCCAGCTTATAGCCGAAAAGGGAATTATCAATACATTCTATCATGGTGGTATGGAGCAGCAGCAGAGGGATAGTGCTCTTTGCAAATTCAGGAATGGCACAGTGAACTTTCTGGTAACTACAGACCTTGCTGCACGCGGGCTGGATATACCCAATATCAGATACATAGTGCATTACCACATGCCCATAAACGAGGAGAGCTTCACCCACCGCAATGGCCGAACTGCCCGGATGGATGCCACAGGTACTGCAATACTGATACTGTCGCCAGAGGAGCATGTGCCTGGCTATATAGATGCAGTAGTGGAAGAGATAACACTACCCGAAGAACTGCGTATACCCGAAGCTCCGCAATGGACAACGCTCTTTATAGCTGCAGGAAAAAAAGACAAAGTGAACAAGATAGATATAGTAGGCTTTCTATCGCACAAGGGCGAACTAAAGAAAGAAGATATAGGGCTGATAGAAGTAAAAGACTTTTTCTCTTTTGTAGCCATCCGCAAGGTAAAGGCCAACCATACGCTGCACCTGATTAAAGAAGAGAAAATAAAGAACAAAAAGGTAATGATTGCGGTAGCTAAGTAGTAACCAAATGAAGTTGCTCTATTCTGCAACGCCTATTGTCGTAACTTCGCCGGGTTTTTATTTCCATTCTTATACAGATGACGGACAGAAAAGTATCACAGAATGTACTGGTAAGTGGCATTGTATTCAGTATGTTCTTATGGGGGCTTAGCTGGCCATCAGGAAAGGTGCTTACCGGTTACTGCACCGTTATCAACTTTTCGGTTTACAGATATATTTTGGTGGTGCTGACAATGGTAGTGTTGCTGTTGTCGTTGCGCATTAGTTTCAGAATTAGAAACAAAGGGATACCTGCTCTGCTGATTTCGGGTGTGCTGCTGGCGGCCTATAGTTTCTTTTTCTTCAAAGGGCTTAAGACTGGTTCCGCAGGGGCAGGTGGGGTGCTGGTAACCATAATGAACCCCATAATGGCATATACCATAGGCTTACTGCTGAGCAAGCGATTGCCATCCCGCAACGAGTCTATAGGGCTGGCACTAGGCATCACTGCTGGCTGTGTGTTACTAAAGTTGTGGGACAATACTGCTGCGCTGCTTGATAGTGGGAACCTTTACTTTTTGTTGGCTGCATTTACATGGGCGGTTATGAGCAAGTTTACCGCCAAAGGGGCGCAGCATGGCTCTTCTATAGGGTTTAGTACGTGGCAATATCTTATTACACTGCTTTGTTTGCTACCCTTTACCGATTTTCAGGAAATGAACGCAGCCATGAGCATAAAAGACAAGGTATTCTGGTTGAATCTGGTGTTCAGTTCGGTGATTGTGACCGCAGGAGCCACTACTGTGTACTTCTATACTACCACTCGCCTTGGTGCCGAAAAAGCAAGTAGTTTTATTTTCCTTGTACCTCTTTGCGCTGCCATCTCTTCATGGTTGTTGCTGGGCGAGCATATAATGCTGCACACAATGGTGGGAGGCGTGCTGGGTATAGCTGCAGTGTATATTATTAACAAGCGGAAAGCGACCACAAGAACCGGTAGTTAAGTACAGGCTGCGAATTGATGTATATCATTCCGCGTTTTGATATCTTTGACCTATGACAGACCGCGAATATCTGAAAGATCTTAGAGTACCCACACCGGACGACCCGCTGAGGATACTTATCAGCGCTTGTCTTACCGGTATTACCTGCGGCTATGATGGCACTGCAAACGGATCTTACCCCAGTGCATTGAAGCTACTCGAATATAGCACTCTGCGGCTGATACGATTCTGCCCTGAGGAATACTCATTTGGCGCTCCCAGAGAGATGTGTGATATACATGGCGGTAACGGTATGGATGTGCTGGAGGGTAGGGCCAGGGTACTCACAGAAACAGGTGCTGACTGGACAGAAGGCATGATTAAGGCATCAGAAAAGATGCTGGAAATAGCCTTGCGCGAGGGTGTAGAGCTTGCGGTGATGATGGATGTAAGTGCTGCCTGCGGCAGTCAGGTAATATACAACGGCAACAGATTTGCGGAGAATAAGGTGTATCAGGTAGGTGCAGGGGTGAGTACTGCACAATTATTGCGCAATGGCATCAAGGTAATCAGCCAGAGAGATTACGCGTCTCTCGAACTGCTGTATGTGAAGCTTGATACTTCCCATTCTATCAATACAACTGCGAAAGACCACCACGAGACTGAGTGGTACAAAAACTATTTCAACATTCAGCAATAATCTCACTGCTGGCTGCAATAGCTATTTATCTCTCTTCACTACTGTACCCAGCAGTGTGAGGCGAACGCTTACTGCCTGAGCATCATGATAATTGAGCAGCCTTGTTTGTTTCAGGCTTGCGAGGCACGGCATGAGGTTTTCACGGCTCATAGACAATTCATTGGCAAGATCGTAGGTATTTACCAGTGGCCTTGGTTGAATGGTGCGTGTGCTGATTTCTTTAATTTTACGAAAAACTTCGTTTTCTGTTGACATACTTTTTTGCTTTAAAAATCCGCCTGTAAATAAAAATTTATAGGGTTGGCATTATCATTATTGGTGTGCTGTTCTCATATATTGCCTCGGCTCAGCTTATTGAGCAGGGTTACATACGCTGCCTTGGCCCCATCGGGTAGTGCCGCTATAACAGTAGGTTCTATAGTGGGGAAAGACCTCATGTCTGTCCACTCTATTTTTCCGTTCCATTTCTTTTGCAGTTCAGCCGGTGTTTGCCTCATTATTCTGTGAAAAGACGAATTAAACTTGTTTTGCAACTCCGATGTGATGGTCATTAGGCGAAATATTTCAGGCTGAAAAGTAAAAAAGAGCAGAGACTGGTTTAGTGATAAGATTGCAATGAAGGTAAACTTATTTCTCCATATTTCTTAAATATTTATTCTATCCTTTATTGGTATACGCACTAATGCCTCAAAAGCCATTAATTGTTCATAGTAACCGTATAATAGGTCTTCTTCAATGCTCTGAAGAAATACTGAAAGAAGGTACGCTCATGCAATACAATAGTGACATTTCCTGTGAGCCCCGGCTGCAGCATGTTGTTTAGCTTGCGGTAGTCGTCCATATCAATTCTGACGGTAAAGTCTCCTTTTTCATCATTTGCCATACTAAAGTTTGCTACATGCCCCTTTACAGAACCCCACTCATACGCAGGAAAGGTTGCGAGTTTCAGGTAAGCAATCTGGTTTTTCCGCACCTTTCCTATCATGGTAGGCGGGCAGGATACAGATGAATACAGTCCGCTGCTTTTATGGTTTATCTTCAGCAGTATGGCGCTACTCTGCACTTCTTTGTCACCTTCAAACACATAGGTTACCAACCCCGCCTTTGTAGCTTTCAGTACCAGATTGCCCTCTGCAATATCGAAGTTTCCGAATGTATTACTTATTCTGTTTTTTGTGGTCTCCAGCTGGTTTAATAGTGCTGATGAGTCGAACTTTGTATCGGACGATAGTTTATCCAGTTCCTGATTGAGCGACAAAATGCTTAACGAGTATTGACTGGCTATAGCAGACAAATTTGTGCTTTCTTTTTCATAGGTCAGCTTAGCTGTTTTGCGGGCGTCACCAGCTTTTATGTATTTCTCTTCTGTTTCTTTCAGTTCGTTTTCAGAAACATACTTACCCTTGTACAGCTCCTTGTCTGATGCCAACTTCTTTTCAGCACGGCTATATTCAAATTCCAGTCGCTCTTTGTTACTCTGCCATGTGTTTTCAAGCGAGGCAAGCTCTGCTTTCACTGCTGCCAGCTTGTTTTGCGTTTCACGAATGTGTGTTGTTATTATTTCCCGCTGATTGTTTATCGACATGTTTTTGCGCAGGCGGAAATTCTCAAGGTTCTTTTTTGCTTCTTCATAATTATTCAGCAACACTACAATTTCCGGGCTCGAAATTTTCATCAAGGGCTGACCTTCTTTTACTTCACTTCCGGCAGCTATATACTTTTCAGCAACATACACCGGATAGGGGAAATTATAGGTCTCATCGGGTGCTTCATTCTTCAGCACAAATGGCAACTCTACCTGATCCGGGAACTTCACAAAAGCCCCCAGCAACATAAGT
The DNA here is from genome assembly GCA_021740995.1 of Taibaiella sp. Lineage (GTDB taxonomy): Bacteria > Bacteroidota > Bacteroidia > Chitinophagales > Chitinophagaceae > Nemorincola. The sequence continues at coordinate 7,751 of JAIOYR010000018.1, read as the reverse complement.
ATCGTAAAGACTACCACGCCACCGTACAATAGCTGGCGCATGAGCTTCACCCGCACATCGGCAAGGGGAATATCTTCTTCCCAGTAGTGTTTACCGTATTGCTGCGGTGCCAGTTCATCAGTTGCGCTCATCAGAAATCAATATAAGTGTTCATAAATTGGCGGTACAACCCATCTTGTTTTATCAGCGTATCGTGGTGTCCATCTTCGGCTATTGTGCCCTTGTCTATTACCCAGATTCTGTCAGCATTTTTCAGGGTATTCATGCGGTGAGCAATGGATATGATAGTCTTACCCTTAAAATGCGATTTCAAGTTGTCCATTATTTGTTTCTCCGATTCCACATCCAGCATACTGCTGGCTTCATCAAGTATGATTACATCCGGGTTGCTCAGAAACAGGCGTGCAAACCCTATCTTCAGCCGTTGACCGCCCGATAGGTTGCTCCCAGTATCGCCCAGCTTGTGGTTATAGCCCATGTACTGCGACTTTACAAAATCATGTAGCCCGGCCAGTTTCGCAGCGGCTATTATATCTTCAATGTCGGCATTCAGATTGCCGTACAGTATATTTTCCTTTATAGTGCCATTGAAAATATAGATGTCTTGTGGAAACAGGAATATCCGTTTCCTTACCGCCATAGGGTTCAGCTTGCGCAACTCTGTGCCACCCAGTAGTATTTCTCCCTCGTACTCGGGATACAGATTAAGCAGCAGCTTTACAAGGGTTGTTTTACCAGTTCCGTTCCTCCCCACTATGCCTATTGTTTCGCCTTGTTTTAGCGAAAAATTCACACCCTTTAGGGCATAGTTAGCATCCTTCTGGCTATAACGAAAAGATAGGTCTTTAACAGTAATGGTATCAGTTGCAAAACTATTGGCGAGGTTCAGCACAGAGTGGTCTTCGGTTTCCTGCAGCAGCACCTCATTCAGCCTGCCCAGACTCACCCACAGTTCTGTAAGGTTGTACCATATAGAAGAGAGATTATTGAGCGAGTTGAGAATGAGCATGAATATGGCGGTGATAGAAAGGTATTGACCTATTGTTATCTCATTGTGCAGGGTCATGTAGCCACCTACCCAAAAGATGGCCACCTGACTTACAAAATAAATACTGCGCTGTACAGAGTGAAGTATAATACCCTTCTTCTCAGACTCCAGCACCACATTGAGTGTCTTCTTGTATTTGTTTTTCCACTGCCAAAATTTGAATTGCTCTATGGCCAGGAGTTTTACTGACTTGATACCCAGCAGCGAATCCAGAAACTCGCCCAGTGTATCCATATTGCGGTAGAAGACCTTATATACAAGTGACCGCATGATAGGGGCAAAGTATATAGTAACACCTGCATAGACAAGTATAAAGAGCAAAGCAAGCAGCCCCAGCTTGGCATTGAATACTATAAGCACTGGTACATAGAGCAACACGAAGAGTACGTCTATAATGCTTTCCAGCACAGTAGGGTTTACCAGTTGGCGTATAGTTATGTTCTCCTGAAAACGGGTCATAAAATCTTCCCGCTTGTTGCTGTCGTAATACTTCTGCTTCAGCGATATGAAGTGCTTGAAGAAGCGGCTGAAAAAGTCGAGCTCAAAATTTACTCGGAATTGTACTAGTAGAATATTCCTTACATAGAGCAACAATATCTGTACAAGAAACACACCACACATACCTGCCAGAATAGCTACCAGCAATTTGCTGTTCTGGTTTACCAATACATCGTCAATAATAGTCTGTGTAAAAAAAGGTATAGCCAGTCCCAGCGCCTGCAGCAGCGCCGTAGCCAGCAATATTTCAAAGATGATTCTCTTGAGCGACGAAAGTACAGGGGCATAGAACTTTTTATACAAAGACTTCCGTTCATGGACAAATTTCATGACCGAATCTTCGAGGTCTTTGTTTTTGAACATCTCAGGCGTGGGCTCTATCGACATGGCGATTCCGTTCCACCTTTTCAGAAATTCTTCCTTACTCAGTTTTTCTTTTCCATAAGCAGGGTTGGCGGTCCAGACATACTCGTCAGTAACCTTATACACTACTATGAAGTGCACTCCGTTGTAATGCGCAATACAGGGCAATGTTATCTGCGGCAGGTATTCGTAAGTCATCTCATATGCCTCGGCCTTGAACCCAAACTGCTCTGCTACATCTATGAGACTATACAGGCTCACACCTTCAGTAGATACTTCACCCAGCTTAGATAACAAGGTCTGAATATTGTAGTAGCCATAATACTTAAATATCATAGCAAGACAGGTAGTGCCACAATCCATCATGGCACGCTGCTGAATAAAGGGAAAACTTTTTTTCGTTCTCAATACCCTGTCTTTTTATCGTTGGTTACCAGTATTTGTTCTTTTAAAGAGATCATGAAGAACTCCTCTATATCCACATACTGCAAGCCTGTTGCCTGCAGCACCTGGTGTGCACTCAGCTTATTGTCTACAGCCATCAGAAATTGTTTCCAATGTTTGTATTCTTCATCAATTTCGTAGGTAATGTTATTTCTTTTCGAAAGATAATATTTATTGGTCTTGGTATCAAGCAAAAGGGAGCAATTCTCTGCAAACTTTAAAGGCAGGTCCAGCATTTCATCAGTGGTCAAAACATCCAGTTCCTTCCTAAGCTTGACAATAGCAGATTCCGGCTCATCAAATTCAATATGTGCCGGCACCTCCAACAATGCTTCATAATTGAGATCCTGCTCGTTTTTTTCTGCCAGTTGCTCCAGCAGGCCTAGGTTGATGATGTGCATGATATTGAGCCATTCCAGTATTTCGGGGTTTTGGCGCAATGCCTGAATCCTGCTATACAGCATCTTTTTGTCTATCACCGGATGGGGAGTATCTATATCGCCAAAAGCAGCAATAAACAGCGAATCAGGCCCGTCTGCTGTAAGGAATGCATATAGCTCTGCCCTGAAGTCATATTCAGGCAGATTGTAGGGCATTTTGGGCTTGTTCACAATATAGTCTGGCAGAAAATGTTTGGAGGGCTCTCTGAGTATGCGCTTATCTATAAACAGGTCTTTATGCAGCCGTTCAGGTACTGCGGCTATAAACTCGGCTATGCGATAGTCGAGAAAGGGGTAGCGGGTGATATGGCCATGAGATGCGGAAGCCCGCTGCTCATCCCAAAGCAGGCTATAGGCTTCAGAGTGTGTGCATCCGTCTACATAGATCATCCATGGATTTTTTTCAATTTCTTTACCCGAAATGGTTGAAAGAAAATCCCGGCTCACAAACTTTCTGCATTGCCATAACGAGTCCTCGCTTCTGGCTATAAGTGTTCGGCGTTCTACATCCAGTATTTCATTCTGAAAGTTGTCCCAAGTCTGGTTTGGGTCGTCAGTTACCTGAGCTATATAGCCTACCAGCCCGCCATTCATCTGGTCGCTGCCGGTGCCGGTGAGCAGATTTTTTACTTCAGGGTTAGCTTTTCTTATTGCATAGTGCAGTAGTGTTTTGGTAAGCGAGTCTGTATGATTTACCGGCGACTCGGCCCGCCACACACGCTGCTTCCAAAGGTCTGCATTGAAGCACAGCCGGTGATAAGGAATGAGAAACTGTTTGTTATCGAAGTTCATCTCGGCAGCCATTTTTGCACAGTAAGAAGTAGTGTCTTCCAGCATTGTTGTCTGGTTGATGATAGAGAATGTTTCCACAATGCCATTTCGTGCAGCAAGACTACATATAGCAGAAGAATCCAGCCCGCCACTGAGCAAGGAGTGGGTGGTACCATTGTCTTCCATCCTTACTTTCACAGCATTTTCCAGCAAGGCAGCATATTGCTCCATCACCTGCTCTGCGGTGCGTGTGTCGTTTGCTGCCGGTTGTGTGTCCTGTGGTTTCCAATAGCTCTTTATATTGGTTTTAAAGGTTAACAGGTCTATCTGCAACATACTTCCTTCAGGCAGCAGATTTATCCCTTTGAACCAGGTATCGTGGCTTTTATAGCTGGCAAGGGCAATCTGTGGTTGTGGTCGCCTGAGCGCGGTAGCCCAGTCTATTCCTTTAGGGCAGCCGGGATGTGTCATCATTAGTTTTACTTCAGAGCCAAAAAGAAACATTTCCTCGTTGCAATAGTATAACAACTGCTGTACGCCCATATGGTCGCTGATAATGCTAATCCTGTTTTGAGCCTTCTGATAATAGATAATCACAAACTGGCCGTTGACCAGCTTCACAGCATCAACTCCTTTTGCAGATATAAGTGCCAGAACGAGACTGGCATTTTCTGCCGATGGTGTTAATGATGTTATTGCGGCTAGTTCATTACTGTTAAACAACTCTCCATAAAAATACAAAGCATCATCACCTTTTGTAGCGCTTTGTAAATCGCCAAGCATTTCCAGTGAGCCCAAATCGATACTACCTGCGTTGACAATAGCAGAAGGAAATTTGCGCCGTAACACATCAAAACATATAGTGTTGCTTGCCGCTATATTACCTTGTTTTGGATTACCTATAATGCCTAAAAGTGGATTCATGCTTCTAATAGTTTTGTTACTGTATTAAAATATAGAGTATTGTTGGGTGCAAATAAACAAAAACAAGGAGAAAAGCCTAATGACATAAAAGTAGGTAAAGATCTGACCACACCATAAAAGACCGGCAGGTGCCAGTCCTTTATTCAAATCAGTGAAACGAATCTCCGGCTGTACAAATTATTGTAGAATAATTCCGGGTTCGCCGCCGTTTACTGTCTGTGTTTCTGTTGCTGTTGGCTTTTTACTTGTGAAAGATTGGGAGGCGAAAAATTAATTGAACCTTACTCCACCACCGTTTACTGTCTGTATTTCTGTTGCTGTTAGCTTTTTCATTTTGTTTGATTTTTTTGAATGTTAGAAAAGAAATTGACTACTGATATTGCCGGCTTACTGAAGTACAAGACCTGGTCCGCCACCATTTACTGTCTGTGTTTCTGTTGCTGTTAGCTTTTTCATTTTGTTTGGTTTTTGAAAAGTGAAAAAAATATTTGCTTGTTTTGATGACACAAAGATGCGGCAGCAAGGGGCCTTGAGCAATAACTGTAATTGATGATTTTTATCTAACGGTTTTCAGGGATATCATTGGGCCTTCCACGAGATGGCAATAGACAGGCAGCCTGGTAATTAAAGGATTTGGTCTGAGATAGTACCCTGGTTAGAAAATGATATTTACACAGGAATATCAATTATGGTGGTAGTGCCTCTGCCCTTTCCCGAATCGATTGAAATAACTCCCTGCATCTTTTTCACACGTGTTTCCATATTCCTTAGCCCCATCCCGTCTTTCGCCAGTACGGCAGCTACATCAAATCCCACACCATTGTCTTCTACCATTATATTCAGGTTGTCATCTACCCTGTTTAGCTGAATAGTTACCTCGGTGGCTTTTGCATGTTTCAGCATATTATTCATCAGCTCCTGCACTACCCTGTATAGCGATATTTCCATAGTACTGTCCAGTCGCTCCTCCATGCCAAAGGCAAATACATTCATTTTCATTTTACCGGTATCTTCAATAGTATTTTTCAGCTGATTGAGTGCTGATACCAGTCCGAATTTCACCAACTCACCCGATACCAGGTTGTGCGATATCTTCCTTACTTCATCACATGCCTCATCCAGCAGCGCAGTAGCCTTGTGGTATTGCTCCTTGTTTTGCGATTTCAGGTTATCTATCTGCTCCTCTACAGTATTGAAATACAGCTTTACTGTAGACAGCATGCTGCCCAGACGATCATGTAGATCGCCGGCTATGCGTTTTCGCTCCTGCTCCTGCACTTCCAGCATACTGCTTACAGATTGTAGTTCCTGCTCTTTCAGCAATGTATTTATACGTTCATTTGCTATCAGCTTATCATTCCGTTGCTTGCGCACATAGTACATCACCAGAGAGACAGCAATAACTACCACCATACCTATTCCACCTACCAATGCCCTGCGGGTCTGCTTATCTCTGGCGGCTCTCAGGTCTTTCATATTGTTCTCCTGCGATAGTATTTTTATTCTGCTCTCTTTCAGGTCAAGTTCGCGCTGATTTTCGAGGTTTTGTATTTTCTTGTTGCTTTCAATCGAAAAAATGGAGTCGTTGAGTTTGCTGTATTTTAAGTAGTTCTCTAAAGCCACTTTATAGTTGCCCAATAATCGCTCCGCATCAGCCATCAACTTGTAGGCAGACGCAAGCTCATTCAGGTTATTGTTTTTTATAAGTATGTCAATTCCTTTCCGGGCATGCAGCACAGTGAGCTTTAAACAAGCGTTTCTACTAGCAGGCACTATTGATGATGCTTTAATTTCGGCAGCATCTTCAGCAATATCTCCATAAAAGGCAGCTATATTCAGCTCAGATAAGGCGATGCCTAATTCATGCCCCATTTCTTCGTACATCTTTAATGCCCTAAACTGAAATTCGAGCGCTTTGTATGGATCTTTTTCTGCGGAATAGACTGTACTGATATTTAGTAGCACTCTTGCTATTCCATTTTTGTTGCCAGTGCTATCATAAATCGATAAAGCTTCTGATAAATATATAATCCCCTTATCATGATTTCCTAATGAACTATACACATTGCCAAGGTTTACCAGCAAACCTGCCACACTCACTCTATTTCTCATATTCTGAAATATTGCCAAAGCAAGCGTGTCGTGATACAGTGCTTTGCTATAGTTTTTCTGCTCATCGTATAGCTTACCAATATTTGCATGCATACGAGCTATTCCTTTTTTATTATCTAATTCTTCATAAATCATCAGCGTTTTATGCATTATTTCCAAACTCTTGACATTGTTACCTACTGACGCATAAGACAAAGCCATATTACCCTGTATCATAGCCATGTTATCCTTATCTTCCAGCTCTTCATAGATTTTCAATGAGCGATCAAACATTGTCATCGCCAATTCGCTTTTGCCAGCAATTTGGTAGTTGGCACCTATACAATTGTAAGCATAGGCCAGTCCGGGTTTCCAGTTGATTGTCTTTGCAAGTTCTACTGCCTTCTCTCCAAACTCAACCCCCATATCCGGGTTGAAATTGCAATTCAAAAATGCAATACTGCTCAATACGGTCACCTTATTGCTATCCTCTTTCATGCCGGGCAGCAAGTTCACCAGTGAATCTATTTTCTCTTGTCCTGTTTTTTTTCGCGCCAGCAAAGACGATGGCAGCAAAATGCATAGCAGCAAAAAATACTTCATAATTGTTCGAAAAGATATTTTTATGTGTCCAAAAGTAGTAATAATTTGCCCCCTCTCAGGGAACGCGTATGCGGTATTTTTGACTCCCCGAAAATCAGGATAATGTAAAATAGGGCAGAGACTACATATGAAAAGAGGAAGTGTCAAAATTATATAATTAGAATATAAAAACATATGGATGAATTATCTGGTAAAACAGGTACATATACATGGAAAAGAAGCCAAGCTGGTGCGAGGCTTCGTGATTCCGTTTTGGTCCCAGACTAAAGGTGTGATTTAGTTGAATTTCAATCCGCCACCGTTTACTGTCTGCGTTTGTGTTGCTGTTAGCTTTTTCATTTTGTTTGATTTTTTGAGTGTTTAAAAATGTTGTTTGAATTACCGGCGATTAGTTGAACTTTAATCCGCCGCCGTTTACTGTCTGTGTTTCTGTTGCTGTTAGCTTTTTCATTTTGTTTGATTTTTTTGAATGTTAGAAAAGAAATTGACTACTGATATTGCCGGCTTACTGAAGTACAAGACCTGGTCCGCCACCATTTACTGTCTGCGTTTGTGTTGCTGTTAGCTTT
>JAIOYR010000017.1 GCA_021740995.1 Taibaiella sp. | reverse complement strand
GCCTATTCACTATTAAAGTGTAAATATACCCCATTTTGACCCAAGTGATTACGGGCATACTCCAGCCTCACTTTCACATCATAAAATGTCACAAGGTCTATACCTGCACCTAAACTATACATAAGTGTATTGGCAAGGGTATTACTGCCAGGAAACGGAGTATTGATATATCCCATATCAAAGAAAACCTTAGGGTATATACGTACCGGAATAGCGGTAAAATATCTTAAAGGAAAGGAGTACGTATTGTTGAAGACTTCTCTTTTCAGATTCAGACGCAGCAGGCCATAGTTGTAACCATCTGTCACATAATACTCATACCCTCTTACATAATCAGTATTGGTACCCAGCCCGTTTCTGAAAAAATAGGGCTGTGCACCTGGCACCATCACCCTACCCCTTGTTATTGCCGACACGTACCAGTGCGGCAACGGATTGCGGAAAACACCTGCCTCGAAAGTGGCATAGCTTTGAAATTTTAGCCCCTCAAAACCTGCACGGGCTGTCAGGCCTGTTACCAGCTTCTCTCCGCGCAGTGAATAGTTCCAGTTGTCTACACCATTGTACTCAAAACGGTAAAACAACTCTGCAAATCTGGCTTTTGTCCGCTTGTCGGCAAAGTAATCGGGATTGAGCAGTAAGATAGTATCGCTGATGCTATAATATTTGTAACTAGCCTGCACCAGATGCCTGCTGGCATAGCCCGGACGGTGCACATAGCAGAGGCCACCTTCGGCCTGCTGTGCTATAGCCGGCCCGGTATACCCTCCTGCAAACGCCAGTTTGTTCGCAGCAGTAGTAAAGTAAGTCTGAGTGCTTCGGGATACGGAACCAACAACACCCACACCATTTGTCTGGTCCTTGTTGATATATGGTATTATGTAACTCAGCCCCAACTTCTGTGTATAACCTGCCTGTACCGTAATTGCCAAAGCTTCGAGATTGCCCCTGAAGTTGCGGTCTGTAACGGTAAGCCCGGCAGAAACCCTGTTCAGGTCGTGATTTTGGTCTGTCCACCAGGTATTGATATTCCTGTCTGCGAATTGCAATATACCGGTAGGAATAATGTACCAACGCTCTTTTAAGACTATGTGCCAGATGAGGGTATCATTACTGCCGGTTACTTCTTGCTCTACCTCATTAAACAGTTGAAGATTGAACAATCTGAGCTTATTCTGGACCATAAGCACATTCACCGAATCTGCAGCGATTATATCCCCCTCCTTTATACTCAGCTCCCTCAGAATTATGTTGCGTTTAGTAACGTTGTTGCCGGTTATCTGTACCCTTCCTATAGTGCGCCTGCCCGCCCACAAGCCGGCATCCTGACCAAACACAACAGTGCTGCCAAAAATAGCTACCAGCAGAAAGAGAAAAAGGTATCTCATGTTAAAACTTTTGCAAGATAAGGAACCGTTACCTAATAACTTCAATCATAGCCGGTGTGCGTATATGGCAATTCTATTTTACCGCAAAAGATATTGATAGAAAATCGTTCATGAAAAATTAAGTAGTTAAAAATACTTTTATAGCTTTGAGTGAAATAATTGATTTTATATGAAACATGTACTCTTATTCCTGTTGCTGACTACCTCTTCTGGTATTACTTATGCTCAGCACAATATTTTCATGGAAATTCTGGAGAATAAGAAAATATGCAATAAAGAAGACGAACTCACCTATTTCTTACAAGCAAACTCATTTGAGCGGCAAAATGAAGATCATTATTACCACCATTATGCGCTTAACGGTGAATTCTATACCACATGTATCATCAACCAAAACGAGTGCTATGTGATATACCGCACCAATAATGCAAAAGATTACAACCGGATAAAGGCGACTGTTACCGGCACCTGCCACAAAGAGTATGCCGCCGACCGATCAGTAAGTTATGTGTGCAATACAAATAGGATACAGGATGCACAGGTGTTTTTTTCAGGCTACTCGCAGGCAGAAAAAATGTATGAAATAATGGTGTATCAGAATCCGGACAACCACGAAGTGCCTTATGCGCAATCTGACAGGATAGCACCGGAGGAAGAAAAGGTGGTATCGGCAGTTCCAAAAATTAAAAAAGCAAAACGTATAGTGACAAAAAAGGCAACAAGCACTTCGACGACTACAACTACTACCACAACCGCTACAAAACAAGCAGCCAAACCCGCACCTGCAGCAGTAAAGAAAGAAATAGTAAAAGAAATAGTAAAAGAAACAAAACAACAGGTAACAAACAAAAAGCCATCAGTAATCAGCACCAAATCTACTGTGCCTTCTGTCATCAAATAATCCCTGAGGCTATTCGCTAACTAAAACTCAAACTTCACGCTACCAAAGATGCCGAAGTACCTGCGCTTGGCCTCTGTAGACAGAGGTGTGGGCGTAACCCGCCACACAAAGTCTATACGACCTACCTGTAGTATATTGGATATACCCGTACCCAATTCCAGATAAGGTGACCCCTTGAGCATACGGAATGAATAACCCTTATCGAGGTTCAGCTTCTGATTTTCTTCGCTGAGATTACCTACTACGCCCTTGGCTGTCCAGAACTGGCGGAACTTCAGTTTTCTCAGAAGCGGAATCCTGTTGAAGACACCTCCCCCAAAATTATGCTCCATATTGAAGCCCACATACTGGTCGCTCAGAAACTCATAATTGTTCATCATCTGAAAGGCGTACCTGTTGTAATAATTAAATTCATTTCCCGGATGTATTTCAAGTAACGGATAAGGCAATGTACCAAAATACTTGCCCGCAAAAACATTGTAATACAGGCTGCCAAAAGGCGGGATATAGTTGAACCCGGTTACAGCCATACGCATCTTCTGATAACTGTATGCACCATCCAGCAAGCCCTTGATACCAGTCGTCAGAGAAAGGCTTGCCACGGGATACTTACTCTTTATGCTCACCCGCTTGAACTGACCCTCCAGATACTTTTCTTTGTACGCAAACCGCAAATCCACACCCACCTCGCTGCTTACTACATTGAGGGCTGAGTTTCCATGTATATCGTGAAAAATCCCCGCTGTCGGCAAAGGTTTATAAGGAGTATAATCACGATGCTCCAGTATTAGTTTATGGCTTAGTCCATTGAAATATTGTTTATAAAACTCCAGCCGTTTATCATCTGTGAAAGCCAGTTTCCAGGGTATACCTGCTTTGCGAAAAAGCGTACTGAAAATGTTATCAGAACCTACCTGATCATAATAATTGGTGCCCTGGCTCACATCATAAGCGTAGAAGGCCTGTATGTATGTCCAGGGATTGCGGTTGATCATCCATTGCCCGGTGAGTCCGTATTTGTAGCGCTCATCCCGGGTACCATAAGCCACATAACCTGTAAACTGAAAATTCTTCAAACTTCTGGGTGTACCTAATGACAAACGAAACCTGTTGCCCTCTACCGAATTGCGGCTATACAAATAAAAGTAGGGACCAAGCTGAATAGGCCCCACATCCTGTACACCGGTAGATATGAATGTTACCAGATTTTTGTACATAGTAGTTATAGGCATCTGGTTAATGGTATCAACCATTTTATAGATTGCGGTTTCATTTTTTGTAAGTGTGTCGGGCCTGTTGACCACCCACCATTCGTCGGTCATGTACTTGGCTGAATCAAGCTTTATCACATCCTGCTTCACCTTGGGGTCGTCCAGTACCATATCTATGGCCTCAGAGTTGATTTTTATGTGGTGGTAAGTAGTAGTTTTTCTACCAATCACACCCGGCATCTTCTTCGATTTAAAAGCAGAGAACCCGGCAATAAACTTGTCTTTTACACAAAACCAAAAACTATCTACCGGGGCAAATTCCTGATAGAGTGCCACATTATCAAGCCAGTTTATATTTACTTCCCGGGCTATTTCCATGCTGATACGCTGTATAGCAAAAACGGAATCAACCACCCAAAAGTCGCCGGTAAAACAGTTTTCCAATGGTCGCTTGGGCGTATACTGCACCAGTATAATATTGTGACCGTATGCAACCTGTGTATCCTTTATTTTGTACTTGTAGAATAGCAGTCCTTCATCGCTTATAGGGCTCACAAACTTCTTATCAAACACCGGCAGGTAGTTTTTGTATATATTCATGTTCTGATGAAAAGTACCCAGATACTTTACTACATTTTCATTGTTTACCCCCTTCACCATGCTCGCCTTTATTACTTCCCTCACCTTCTTTGGCTTTCGCCTGAAGTAATAGTCAGATATTGTCTCAGTAAGGTATAGCGGCAGGTAGGGTTTGGTTTCAGATACGGTATCCAGATTGTTGTAGAGAAAGCCATATTTCTTAAGGATAGGTATCTTCTCAAATTGCTCCTTGGTCAGGCGTTGGAGGTCAGCCTCAAGACGGTTGTAGGCCTCGTAACTATAGTTTCCGGTACGGTCGGGGTCATTTACGGGTTTTTGGGCTATTACGTTTTTTATAAGGGTTATGGCAGGGTCTTCACCGGCATGTATGGTAAACTCGCTAAGCTCAGTCACCGACCTTCCCAGCTCTATTATATAATTGTATTCATACCTTGTCTTATTCAGTACCCTTCTTGCGGTGGTATACCCTATTGCATCTACCCGCAGCGTATCGCCGGGCAGCGCTTCAGCTTTGAGTATGAAATTTCCGTCAAGGTCGGCAGCAGTACCTACGGGGCTCCTCGGAAAGTATACGGTAGCAAAGGGTATGCCCTCACCAGTGCCGGCATCTACTACCTTGCCATGTATAATATAGCCGCTGAGGGCTCCACGGGTAGTAGCAGGCTTAGCTGGTACCGGCAATATTAACTGAGCGGTATCAATATCGAGTGTATCTATGATAGTATTTGGCCTAAGTTTTGCACTATCTGTATGCCTAACCGTATCTGTTACTTGTGCCAGAACGGGTAAGCCCAAAAATAATAAGCAAAATAGTAACCCTAAATACCTGAAAGCCATGTTTGTAGTACGCAATCTTGAGGCAATTTAGTGAATAACGGTTGGATAGGAGCAAAAAAAGCGCAGTGCACTACAAACGTTTAACACCGGAAAATCTATATATTAACTTGATACTCATGTACATCTTTGCATATTATTGGCAGTAAGACTTATAAGCCTATTGCTCAATTTTTGACTTTTGGCATAAAACCTGTTACTTTCGGGGTAAAATTGGTTGGTCTGATGCAAATAGCACAACAAATATTATTTATAGCCCTCGCAATAGCCGCTGTTTACTTTTTTGTAAAGAAGGTAAAAGAAATGCGCCGCAATATATTGCTGGGTAGAGATGAGGATATAAGTGATAATAAAAACCAGCGCTGGAAGAACATGGTATTGCTGGCACTGGGTCAGAAAAAAATGTTCAAGAAGCCCATACCCGCTTTATTGCACCTTGTGGTATATGCAGGGTTCATTATTATCAATGTAGAGATACTGGAGATTTCTATAGATGGTGTAACAGGCGCACACCGGATATTCGCACCAATGCTGGGTGGTCTGTATGCTTTCCTCATTGGATTCTTCGAGGTGCTGGCGGCGCTGGTGCTACTGGGTGTTGTAGTATTTTTCATTCGTAGAAACATACTGAAAGTAGGTCGCCTGAATATGGCCGAACTAAACGGCTGGCCGCGCAACGATGCTAACATTATTCTGATTGTAGAGGTTGTATTGATGTCCCTGTTTCTGATAATGAACACTGCCGACCTCTCGCTGCAACAACTGGGGGCTGAGCATTACACCAAAACCGATTCGTTTTGGATTAGTGGTAACCTTACCGGCATGTTTTCCGGCATGTCTGTTGGCACACTCATTGGCATAGAGCGCACAAGCTGGTGGCTTCACATCATTGGCGTGTTCCTGTTTCTCAACTACCTGCCATATTCCAAGCACCTGCATATTCTGCTTGCCTTCCCGAATGCCTATTACTCCAAGCTGGTGCCACAGGGCGAAGCAAAGAACATGAAGGAAATACAGAACGAGGTACTGTATATGATGGAGCCCGACAAAGCCCCACCGGCACCCACAGGCGATGCCCCTGCCCCACCCCGCTTTGGTGCGAAAGATGTAATGGACCTTAGCTGGAAAAACCTGCTCGATGCCTACTCCTGCACGGAGTGTGGTAGATGCACCGACGCCTGTCCTGCCAACATGACCGGCAAAAAACTATCGCCACGAAAAATAATGATGGACACCCGCGACAGAATGGAAGAAGTGGGTAAGAATATCAATGCAAATAAGGAATACGTAGACGATGGCAAATCGCTGCTACACGGCTATATCACTACCGAGGAGCTTAGGGCATGTACTACCTGCCAGGCATGTGTGGAAGCCTGCCCGGTGATGATAGACCCGCTGGATATAATAATGCAGCTGCGCCGCAACCTGATAATGGAAGAGAGCAGCGCACCCGGCGAATGGAATATGATGTTTGGCAACATAGAAAACAATATGGCCCCCTGGAAGTTTAGCCCGGATGATAGGGATGCGTGGGTGAATGGGTAATTGGGGGAATGTGATTAATGTAGGAATGTGGTTAATGTGGAAATTGGAACTTGGATATCGTTTGTGATGAAGTATGGTAAAGGTATCTATTGCAGTGTTGACGATAATGTATTTGCAGCGGAAGTACCGGAATCGTGATGACAGAATGGATTGAAATGGCGAAATCACTTTGCAGGTCGATCCCAGAAACAAAAATTAATGTATGCTTAATTGACGTCTGTTAAAAGATGCTGTTAACTTCAAAAATTCAGAAAAAGAAGACATGCCGATAAAAAACATGGCGGAATATGCCGCAAATGGAGAGATGCCCGAGGTGTTGTTTTGGGTGGGTTGTGCCGGGTCATTCGACCAGCGGGCGCAACGCATTACCAGAGCCTTTACGCAGATACTGGATAAGGTGGGTGTAAAGTTTGCGATACTTGGCAAGGAGGAGATGTGCACGGGCGACCCTGCGCGCAGGTCAGGCAATGAGTTCCTGTTTCAAATGATGGCTTACAACAACATCAATACCCTCAATGCTTATGGCATTAAGAAGGTAGTAACCATATGCCCGCACTGCTTCAATATCTTTAAAAATGAATACCCAAAGCTGGGTGGCACCTACGAGGTGATGCACCATACTACCTTTCTGCAACAGCTAATCAATGATGGCAAGGTGGTACTGAAAGACGGAGGCGCATTCAAGGGCAAGAAAATCACCTACCACGATAGCTGCTACCTGGGCAGAGGCAATGGCATATACGAGGCACCACGAGAGGTACTGCAGGCATTTGATACAGAACTGGTGGAGATGAAACGCTGCCGCAGCAATGGCATGTGCTGTGGTGCCGGAGGCGCACAGATGTTTAAGGAAGAAGAAGCCGGCACTACCCGCGTAAACTTCAACCGGGCAGAACAGGCCCTGGAAACAGGCGCTACCATCATAGCGGCAAACTGTCCTTTCTGTACCACCATGCTTATGGATGGCGTGAAGAACAAGGAGAAGGAGGATAGTGTGCAGGTGCTGGATATAGCGGAGATGGTGGCAATGTCCATTTAGTTTTTAAGTAGAAAGTCTTAAGTAGAAAGTAGAAAGCTGGGCTCTGGTTTCTTGTTCTTCAGCATGGTAGATTTCTCAACTTTTTTGAAAGTTGAGAAATCTATATCCGCATAAACAGATTACTTTAACATTCACATTCTATATACAGTAGCATAGGTACCTTTGTAGTCTTATCAAGAGAGGTTTATGAAAAACAAAACACTGGTTTTAGGTGCATCAGAAAATCCGGGCAGGTATAGCAATATGGCTATGCTGAAGCTGCAGGCCAAGGGACATGAGATAGTAGCTGTGGGAAAGAAAAGCGGCACCGTAAATGGGGTGCATATTTCGGCACAACCGATTCTGTCTGACGATATAGACACAGTGACGCTTTACCTCAACCCCGACAATCAGAAACCCTATTACGATTACATCCTTTCACTAAAACCCAGGCGCATCATATTTAACCCAGGCACAGAAAACGAAGAGCTGGAGGAAATGGCTGCCAGTCAGGGCATAAAAGTACAGGAAGCATGTACGCTGGTAATGCTGGGTACTGGGCAATATTGATTGTAATTTATTGAAGAGGCATTAGGCAAAAAAGTTATTGTCATTGTGACACTCACTAAAATTGACCTTTACCAAATATTATTATCTTTATATTCGTCTATACAAGTAGTATTACTATAAAATGCCCAAACCGCGCCCCATACAAATCAACATTTCCTCCCCTTGCAGCCAACCTTGGGAGCAGATGACACCTGATGGACAGGGGCGGCACTGTGCACATTGCAGCAAGACGGTCGTTGACTTTACCACATGGAGCGATGGTGCACTTTATAATTTTTTCTCTCAGAATACCGACCGTGTTTGTGGCAGGTTCTTCGCAACACAATTAGCTAGACCATTATACATTCCCCCACAGCCACATAGCAGGCTGTACAGAATGACAATAGCATTGGGGCTGACATTGATTTTTACACAGGCTACTGAAGTTGTTGCGCAAAACAGGGTGCCTATGACCGTGAAGAGTTACGGTAAGAGCAATATTAGCGAAAAGACCGCCGACTGGTTGACAGGCGAGATAAGAGGGCGGATAACAGATGAGCAAGCGGGCCCAATGCCCGGTGCTACTGTCATAGTCTATATCGACGGCAGCTATGAAGCTTATGTAAATACGGATACTAATGGCGACTACAGGATAGGAAATTTGAAAGAGGGTAGTTACGAAATGCTGGTAACTGCAATTGGCTATGAAAACCACAAAACTACCGTCTACCTCGCTCGACAAGATAGTTTTGCAATAGCGAATATAGCGATGAAACTGATTTGCAATACTTCAAATCACAAAAGGAATGAGGGAATGATTGTTCATTTAGGAGAGACTACAAGTTCGCCCCCACCTGTTACCGATGAGAGAAAAAAGGAAATTGAACTGGATCGGAATACACCTACAAAAAAGACAATCAGGGCTAAATGAATATCGGATTTACCTTACAGGTGAGTACCTCCTCTAAATTTAAATTGCTGTACACCGACAACAAACCAAATGTCTACACCAAAACCCATACAAATCAACATCTCTACCCCTTGCAGCCAGCCATGGGAGCAGATGACACCTGATGCCGAGGGGCGGCACTGTGCACATTGCAGCAAGACGGTAGTTGACTTTACCACATGGGGCGATGCTGCTCTTTACAATTTCTTTTCTCAGAATACCGACCGTGTTTGTGGCAGGTTCTTCGCAACACAATTATCGAGACCATTGTACATTCCCCCACAGCCACATAGCAGGCTATATAGAATTACAATAGCCTTGGGGCTGACATTGATTTTTACACAGGCTACCGAGGTTGTTGCGCAAAACAAAGCGCCAAGGGCGACTCAAAGCATAGCTAAATTGGATGTAGCAAGTACAGCTATTGTCACAAGAAGTAAAATAATCGGGCGAATTAAGGATGAATTCGGACAACCTCTAGCCGGGCTAATAGTACAAATAAAAACAAACGAAACATTAGTGGCCAGCAGCTCTTCTGATGAAGCGCGTAGATTTTCTCTCAAAGAAATAGATACCGGTAATTACAGTCTACTCATCGTCCATGAGCGTTTCACTGTGGAGGGGGAAAACCAGACACCGTTACATACAGCTGCAGGTTTGACTGATTTGCGGATATATATTACCAGGAATAATGCCGCAAAATCTATGAAGATCATTCAGGCTATAAAGCGCTATCGGGGTCTTGAAACGAGTATTATGCGCGAGCAGGTTTTCGTGACCGGCGAATCAGAAGCGCAAAATATAAAGCCTGCACCTCCTGCACCTGCGAAGCAAAGGATAGTGCCTGAATTTAGCGCAAACAAGCACAAAAAGTGATTGGTATACATTAGCTGCGATGTTATTGAGCATTAGGAGTAGTGCTACATTGGCATCATTCCATTTTCATCAATAAACTCGGGGCTTCCTGTTACAGTTCATTACTGCTATTATGTGTACCAAATTATCTACAATTTCATATACTACCAGGTAAGGAAAAGTTGGGAGCTTTACATCTCTTATCGTATTGGGTACTATAGATGGGCAATAGGAATAGTGTTGAGGAGATTTGGAGAGTTTGTCATAAATTTCTAATAGCTCATCGTAAAACCGATCTGCCAAAGAGAAATTGATACCACCGTAATAAAGAAGGGCTTCCCGGGTATCTTCATCTGCAATTTGTGTGAGCACCAGCTTATACTCCATGGCTTTTGCGAAACTGTTTTATGCGTTCTTTACTTTCTTCAAGACTATATGTTTCCACATTGCCTGAAAGTATATTTTTCCGACGTTCCTCAAGTATATTAAGTGTAGCCTCATCATAAATCTCCCCTCGCTCAATCATGCCCTCACTTGCCGGATCTTCCTTAACAAGCGTATAGATTGCCATCACCTTGTTTTGATCAGCATGCTCAATATACCAGTATAGTTTCTCTTTAACCGATTCGTAAGTCATTTCACACTGTTTGTCCACAAATTTACCCAAATTATTTCTTAAAGCACCACATTGCCCTTATCGTTGGTTTAATACTGCCAAATTTTCATCTCACTTAGTCGGCTGCCTTACCGTTTCCAGTGAATGATTTCTGGTTGCCTTCTGACAAATAACCACTTACAAGAAAAAATCCGATTGATTTTAACGCTCTAAATAAGCTTCATTTTCTCCAAAAATCGTTATATTTGAAGTTGTGCGTTATGGCATTAAAACCATAGGGTGATTTTATGTGCGTAAATGGGTAAATTGTATTTTTTGTAAAACACAAGACTATGAGCAAGCAGTATTTTGTAGAGAGCAAACCAAATTCGGGCGGCACTGGCAATGAGCAGGCAGGAGTAGCTGCTAAAATTGCCTATATAGATGACCAACCTTACGAGATACGCGAAGGCGATACAATACTGGCACTCATGCGCCGACACTTTGGCAAGGATGCTGTACCTACCCTCTGCGATGCGCCTAACCTCGACCCCTTTGGCTCTTGCCGTGTATGTAGCGTAGATGTGGCCCTGAGCAAGGGAGGCCCGGTAAAAACCATGGCATCTTGCCATACCCCCGTTATGCCGGGTGCATTTATATACCCCGAATCAGAAAGAATACAAAAACTGCGTAAGAACATAGTAGAGCTGGTACTTACAGACCATCCGCTCGACTGCCTTACCTGCGAAGTGAATAATAACTGCGAGCTGCAGGCAGTTGCTGCCAAGGTAGGCATACGCGATGTGCGCTACCCCGAAGGCAAAAACCACCTGGACCGCAAAAAAGACCTCAGTCATGCTTACATGACCTCCGACTTTTCCAAGTGTATCAACTGTTTTCGATGTGTGCGTGCCTGCGACGAAGTACAGGGGCAATTTGTCCTCAGTATGGGCGGCAGGGGCTTTGATAGTCATATCATCAAGAGCCTTGAGACCAATTTCGAGAAGAGCGACTGTGTGAGCTGCGGTGCCTGTGCACAGGCTTGCCCTACATCGGCTATCTCTGATATTTTTGAGTCTAAGTCGATACAGGTAGATAAAAAAGTACGCACCGTATGCACCTATTGTGGTGTAGGCTGCAATCTGGAAGTGGCGGTAAAAGGAGGAAAGATAAAATCGATACAGGCGCCTTATGAGGCCGAGGCGAATGCCGGCCACACATGCCTCAAAGGTCGCTTTGCATTTTCATTCTACAACCATGCCGACAGGCTGCGCTCGCCCATGATAAAGAAAGATGGCGAGTTTGTGCCCGTTAGCTGGGATGAAGCATATAATTTCATAGCCAACAAACTCACTGAAATAAAGTCGAAATACGGTGCTGATGCCATAGGTGGAGTTTCATCGGCACGCGGCACCAACGAAGAAAATTACCTGATGCAGAAGTTTCTGCGGGCGGTGATAGGAACCAACAATGTAGACAGCTGCGCCCGCGTGTGCCACTCACCTACAGCGCTGGGAATGCAGCGCACTTTTGGTACCGGTGCTGCCACCAACTCTATAAAAGACCTGAAGCTTACAGACTGTATACTGGTGATAGGTGCCAACCCAACCGACGGACACCCCGTAACAGGTGCAAAGCTGAAGCAGGTAGCTATGAGTGGCAAAACATCTATTGTCATAGACCCACGCCGCACAGAGCTGGCTAAGTATGCAACTTACCACCTGCAACTGCGTCCGGGCACCAACATGGCTGTGCTGAACATGATGTTGTACTATATCATCAGCGAGGGTATGGAGGATAAGGATTTCATTGCACAGCGTACAGAGGGGTACGAAGAATTCAAACAAGAGATACTTGCGCAGGATATAGATGAACTATCCCGCATTTCGGGTGTAGACAAGCAACTGGTGAGAGATGCTGCAATAGCCTATGCCAAAGCGCCCAATGCCATGGAGTTTCACGGGCTGGGAGTTACAGAGCACTCACAGGGTACATTCACCATTATGATGATATCGAGCCTTGCCATGATCACCGGCAATGTAGGCAGGCCGGGAGTGGGCGTTAATCCGCTGCGCGGACAAAACAATGTACAGGGCGCTGCCGACATGGGTTGTCAACCACACCAGGGAGCAGGCTACTACGATGTAGCAGATCCTGTGTACCACAAAAAATATGAAGAGTTCTACAATGCCAAACTCCCCAACTACTCTGGCCTGAAAATCCCACAAATGTATGACGCTGCCCTTAGCGACAAGCTAAAGGCAATGTGGGTGATAGGAGAAGATATGGGACAGACAGACCCTAATACTCACCATGTAAAAGCAGCGCTCGCAAAGCTGGAGCTATTTGTGGTGCAGGAGCTGTTTATGACAGAGACAGCCAAGCTTGCAAATGTGATCCTTCCGGCAGCCTCCTTCCTCGAGAAAAGCGGAACATTCACCAGCGGCGAAAGGAGGATACAGCGGGTAAACGCAGTGGTAGACCCACTGGACGGCACCAAGAGCGATGGGCAGATAATGGTAGACATTATGAACCTGATGGGCTACAAGCAGCCTGCAGTATACGACCCTGAGTGGGTGCTCGAAGAAATAGCACAGATAGTACCATTCTTCGAAGGGGTGAAATGGGCAGAGCTGGGCGATAACGGCAAGCAATGGCCGGTAAACAAAGAAGGCAAAGGTACAGACATACTGCACACAGAATCCTTCAAGAGAGGCAAGGGTAAGTTCATACACAACAATTACAGGAAGTCAGAAGAACTGGTGCAAAACGAAAAAGACTATCCGTATATCATCACCACCAACCGCGAGCTGGAGCACTACAACTGTGGTGCTATGACCCGCAGAACCAACAATGTACTGATAATCACAGACGATGTGCTGATGATAAACCCCGAAGATGCTGCAAAACACCTGATAAGCGAAGGGGATATGGTATGTGTAGAATCGCCACGAGGCAAGGTAGACATCAAAGCAAGAATAACCGATGAGGTAAAACCCGGCATACTCAGCAGCACCTTCCACTTTCCGGAAGTCATGCTCAACAATATTACCAGCAGCATATCAGACTCAGAGGCCCTGTGCCCTGAGTACAAAGTGGTGTCTTGCAGGATAAGGAAAAGCAAGGGAGAGTTTAAGAAACAGAAAATGGTTGTGTAACGGCTGACAGTTGAGATGTAGCCAAAAAAACGTATAAAAGTGTATAAAGAATGTAACCATGACTAAAGAAACCGCCACCGCAGCTATCAAAGAAATGCCGCAGCAATTTGATGTCGATGAATTGATAGAAAAATTGATTTTTATTGAGAATGTGGAAGAAGGATTAAAGCAAATTGATGAAGGAAAGAAAATACCTTTGGCTGATGTAGAAAAAATTGTCAGCGCATGGCGAAAGTAAGTTTGTCTGCTGCTGCTTTAAATGATCTAAAGTTGATTTTTGATTTTATCGCCAGTGATTCTGAATTTTATGCAGAAAAGGTAATTATTGAAATTTTGAATCGCATAAAATCTCTTGAAAATCACAACAAGATTGGACAGATTGTCCGGGAATTTGAGAATGATGCTATTAGAGAAATAAAAGTGGGAAGTTACAGGGTCATCTACAGAATTGAAAACGATAATGAGATCTCTATTGCCAGAATATATCATAGCAAGAGATTATTGATAGGGCTTTGATTACCCTTTTAGTTCGTCAGGAGTAACGGGGTTTTCTAATTCTGTTATCTTATTGGCGGTATATGCTTCGAGCTCTTCCATTGTGAAGCTAATCAGAACATTCTGTTGTTCAATGTCCGATTTCGAGCGATTCATTATTTCGTTCTCATCATCTACTGTAGGTTCCATAACTATGTTTTAGCTTTTCACAAAGATAAATCAAATTAGCTTTCTCAGCACTTACATCTATATCACTACAGGCAACTCCATCTTGTCTATTATCCACCATTCATAGTTGAGCACCATATCAAAGCGGCATACACCTTTGAACTCCATGACCTCTTCACTACCTTCAATACTTCCGGAAAAATGTACGTCGCCGGTAGCTGTTGCAATATTTTTCTCTTCATTGAATTGAAATGCTGTGAGCTCGCACTGGTGTACCGAAAAAGAGTTGAATGATTCCTGAAAGGCGATTATCTTTCTTACCCACTCCTCTTTGGTAAGTAATACACCATTGTGCCACACAGTGTCTGCTATACCCCATGGTGCCATTGTGCGACTATCGTCTTTTCTGGTGATATGGTCTATAATCTCCTCACAGCGGTTTGTAATATCATATTCATGATTCGGGTAGAAATCTTCGTAAGTAAAACAATGCATCATACCTTCTATCCTGATGTCATCTACTTGTTTTTCCATTAATTCTTCCGTTACAAATCGATACAATTCTCTTGGTGTTACATCGGCAAGACATGCAATAGATACAGAATGCTGATGCAGTTGCTCAAGAATGATGTCCAACTCTTTCTCAATTTCATTTTCCGGAACTTCTGAAAGCGGCTTGAATGCAGGTTGCTCAGCAAGGTCGAATACTGATACCATTTTGCGTTGAGCGTATTGCTCTTCCCATTCTTGTATATGATCCAGAAAACCGCCCTCTAGTTCCGGAGGCAAATCCTTGTTAATTTCAAAATCCGAAAAACTCATGCCATGCTCTAAGGCCAGCTTTATTTTCTTTATTTCATTTTCTGTTCGGATGTCGTCAATAGGAGTGCCATCTTTATCTGGATTATCTTCCATTTTTATATCGTTTAGGGTGACGTGTATATCTTTCTACGAAAATATTAAAATCTGAAACAAAAAAAAGCCCGGCTCGAAAACGAACAGGGCATTCTTTTATCAAGGAAATTGTTTTACTTTTTTCTTGGTGGCACCTTGCTACGGTCTGCCTGCATTTTCTGCATCTCCTCCAGCTTCTGCGACCATTTCGATTGCACTACCGGCTTTGTTCTGTTCTCCTGTAGTTGCGCGTGTATCGCCTTTTCATCTATAAAGTATTTCTGAATGATAAACTGCTGCGCTATACTCAGCAGGTTAGAGAAGGTGTAGTAGAACGTAAGTGCCGCTGCCATCTTGTTGAACACACCCATGAGTATAATAGGGAACACATAAGGCATGTATTTCAACATTGGGTTATTGGGGTCTTGTGGTGTCATGTTACGGTTATACAATGCCAGAAACAAGCTCGATGCAGTCATCAGCAAGGTAAACAAACTTATATGGTCCCCATAAAAAGGAATCTCGAATCCAAAGTTGAATATACTGTCGTAGGTTGACAAATCATCTGCCCACAAAAAGCTCTTCTGCCTGAACTCTATAAAGGAAGGAAAGATGTAGTAGATAGAAAGCAGTATAGGCAACTGAAACAGCATAGGCAGACAACCACCCAGCGGGTTTACACCGGCAGAGCGGTATAGCTTCATCTGCTCCATACCAAACTTCTGCTGGTCATCGCCTATTTTGGCACGCAGCTCATCCAGTTCAGGTTTCAGCACACGCATCTTCGCGCTCGATAAATAACTCTTGTACGTAAAGAAAGACAAAAACAACCTGATGATGATGGTCATCAGCATTATGATAATAGCATAGTTGCTTACAAAACCAGCCAGCATGTAGAAGATAGGTATAATGACCCACTGATTGATGTACTTTACAAATGCCATAATGCCAAAACCAAGTGGCACCATTTCGTCAAGGTCTATTTTGTATGCCTTCAGTGTATGATAGTCGTTTGGCCCTATATACCACCTCATAGAGGCAGAGCTTGCAGCGCCCACAGACTTCATAGGCAGTTCCAGCGATGCCAGATTGCGGGCAGCTATTGTAGTATCACCGTCCTTGTAGCTGAACTTAGATTCCATTTTTGTGAAACCATCATCGGCTATCAATGCAGAGCTGAAGTATTGCTTGCGTATACCCAGCCAGTGAGCAGCATTACTTTTGTTATCTATCGACTTTTCTTCTGTCGCTACAGTGAAGTAGTCGTGGTCTTCGTCTTTATTGCGGTAGTACACCTGTGTACTCATGCGCTCGTTGGGCAGGTCTTTCTCCGTAGGCAATACCAGTGTCTGCCAGGTAAGTGGTAGGTGCGATGCGGTCATGCCTGTCAGCACTATATTGCACTGCATCATATAGTCATTGGCAGGCAGCGTATAGGTGATGTTTACTTTTTTGCCATTGCCCAGGTCGGCAGTAAAGTCTACAGTCTTGTCGCCATTAGGCTCCTGACGCACTACCGGACTAAAATAAAGGTCAGCAGTAGACTTGCCATTATCCGTTGGCAATACAGCACTCAGTGCATTTCCTTTACCATTAAACAGGTAAAGTGGTTTGCCTTTGTATGTTTTGTAATCTTTAATAAATGCCGCAGTAGGGAATGCACCCTTAGTAGAAAACTCTAACGATAATTTTTTGTTTTCAAGTATTACGGTCTGTGCCACCCCATTGTATGCAGGCGGCTGCAGGCGGCGTAGCGCCTCGGTTGCAGAGTCTGCCATCACAGATGTATCGGCAGCCTGTACAGCTGAAAATGCCTTGCTGCTGTCCACCAATGCACGGGGATGCGCCTTGGCATAAGCAATACTATCTGTTCGTTTTTGTTCGAAAAATACTTTTTGTTCATGCTGGTTGTACATGACATACCCAATCAGCAATGCGGCTAAAAGTGAAAAACCTATAATCTGGTTACGATCCATCTAAAAGAGAAAAATGAGGCGCAAAGGTAACTTATTTAAGGTGAGTTAGATGATATCCGACGTTGTTATAAATCAATTAATTGTCATTAATTTAATTTATTAGCTTTTTCAGCCGAATATCCCCCTTCTTTTCACCCGAAAATCAGACGTTCGTT
Source organism: Taibaiella sp. (assembly GCA_021740995.1). Taxonomy (GTDB): domain Bacteria; phylum Bacteroidota; class Bacteroidia; order Chitinophagales; family Chitinophagaceae; genus Nemorincola. The sequence goes on along the minus strand of JAIOYR010000017.1, from coordinate 36,129 downwards.
TATAATATTGATGGCAATACATGTATTTTTGGAAATCAAAATTCTTAAAATGAAAAAGATAATATTCTCTGTCATTGCAATTATGTTTATATATAGTGCAAATGCACAGCTTACTACAATTGCGAGCGGCACCAGTACACTGGCTACCGTTAGTGAGCGCATTGGCCTTACAGATGTTACTATCAGGTATGGCCGCCCTGCGGTAAAGGGTCGTGAAGGAAAGATCTGGGGAGATTTAGTACACAAAGGGTTCCAGAATCAGGGTTTTGGTAACGGCAACGACGCTCCATGGCGGGCCGGAGCAAACGAAAACACAACAATAGAGTTTAGCACTGATGTGACCGTGGAAGGAAAGCCTCTTGCTGCCGGAAAGTATGGGTTCTTTGTAGCCTACCAGTCCGATGGGTGTATGCTCATTTTTTCATCGGCTACCACCAGTTGGGGAAGCTATTTTTACAATCCTTCCGAAGATGTGCTGCGGGTAAGTGTGAAACCGGTACATGTGCAGGAGCTGCGCGAGCGCCTCACGTTCCAGTTTAGCAACCAGACAGATAGCACTGCTACGATTAGTCTGGAATGGGAAAAACTGGCAATTCCTTTTATGGTTTCTACCCGGCTACACCAGTTGCAGCTTGCATCTTTCGAGAGAGAATTAAGAAGCGACAAAGGATTTGACCCACACGCACAGGAGCAGATAGCCAACTACCTGCTGGAGCACAATACAAGACTTGAAGATGCACTTGCATACATCAATCAGGCAGCAGCATCTATCCCGGTATTCAGTGTACTGATGACAAAAGCGGACATACTGCAAAAATTGAACCGCACCGCACAGGCAGATAGTGCCAGGACCGCTGCAATGATGGCCGGAACTGCATTGCAGGTGCATGGCTACGCTCGTGGCCTGCTGCGCGATGGCAAGAAACAAGAAGCGTTCGATGTGTTTCAGCAAAATTACAAACACTATCCCGGCACCTACACTACCACTATGGGCATGGCTAGGGGATATGCTGCTCTGGGTAAATATAAGGATGCACTGAAGTATGCTAATCTGGCCCTGCCTATGGCACCCGATGCCGCCAACAAAAAGGCTGTTGAAGCCGCCATTGTGAAACTGAAAGAAGGCAAGGATATATAAAGTGGTAGCTTAAGGAATGTACGGTGAACTGACGAAATAGCTTCAGCGCAATTTGTTGTCCGGGCGGTTGGGTCCTCAATTTGTAATTGCTTCCCGCCAGCCCCTCATTCCACCTGAAAGGTTGATGAGATTGGTAAAGCCAAAAGTTTCCAGCCGCTGAATGGCTATCACACTCCTGATTCCCTTCTCGCAGTAGAGCACTACTTCTTTGTCCTTAGGTATTTCCTGTAGTCTTGCAGGTATCTCGCCCATAGGCATCAACAATCCACCTATACTATAGGCCTCATGCTCCCATTCTTCCCGCACATCTATCAGCACAAAGTCATGACCCCTATCGGTCCATTCTTTTAGCTGAAGCGGTGTTAGCTGGTTCATTTTTTCGTGGAATTGGGAATTCGTTATTAGGGATTAGGTATATAGAGTTTCGAATTTATGGATTCGGAATTCTGAATTTGGAATATTAGTTATATCGGCAATGCCACCAATTCCCAATCCCAAATCCCCAATTCCTAAACTTATGCTTCTTTTGCCGTCAGTGCCTTCCACAGCTCATCCTTCAGTTGCACCAAACCCTGGCTGGCAAGTGAGGACACGAATACATGCGGAACGTCGGTTGGCAGTGTTTTTGCAATTTCCTGTTTTAGCTCATCGTCCAGCATTTCACTTTTGCTGATGGCCAGTATTATTTTCTTGTGCAGCAACTCCGGATTGTATTCCTCCAGCTCGTGCATCAGTATCTCATATTCTTTGCGATGGTCGTTGCTATCAGCCGGCAGCAGTAGCAGCAACACAGAGTTCCGCTCTATATGCCTCAGGAAGCGGTGTCCCAGCCCCTTACCTTCTGCAGCGCCTTCTATTATACCCGGCAGGTCTGCCATACAAAACGACTTATTGTCGCGGTAAGAAACAATACCTAACTGTGGTGTAAGTGTGGTAAAGGCATAGTCTGCTATCTTAGGTTTGGCAGCAGTAAGCACAGACAGCAGGGTAGATTTACCGGCATTGGGAAAGCCCACCAGCCCTACATCCGCGAGTATCTTCAGTTCCAATACTTTCCAGCCTTCATGACCCATCTCGCCGGGCTGTGCATGGTCTGGTGTCTGGTTGGTAGGTGTTGCAAAGTTCGCATTGCCCAGCCCGCCTCGGCCGCCCTTCAGCCATATCACTTCCTGCCCGTCTTCCAGTATTTCGGCTTCCTGCTCGCCGGTTTCCATATCTCTGGCTACAGTGCCCAGTGGCACTTCCAGCACTATATCTACTCCGTCATGGCCGGTACAGTTATTTTTATAACCATTCACACCATCTTTAGCCAATACGTTTTTGTAATAGCGCATGTGCAGCAGTGTCCACAACTGTGCATTGCCACGCAGCTTTATATGGCCGCCTCTGCCACCATTGCCACCATCGGGGCCAGCCATTGCATCCATTTTGTTTCGCTCAAAATGCACACTCCCTGCCCCACCTTTACCAGACCGGCAGAATATGCGGATATGATCAACAAAATTTCCTTTTTCCACTATGCTACGGGTAACAAATACTTATTTATGTGCTTTGTCAACACTTTAAATGTGTCGGGTATAGAATTATGCCCGGCTATGCGTTCCAGTTTACCGTGCTCGTTGTAATAACGGGCTACCGGCTCTGTTTTTGAATGATATTCCTTTATGCGGGCAGTTATTACCTCTTCGTTATCATCACTGCGACCGGATGTGATGCCACGGTTTACCAGACGGGCTATCAAGTCCTGCTCAGGCACCTCCAGCGACAACACCAGATGAATCTTTGTATTCTTAAATTCAAGCAATTTGTCCAACGCCTCTGCCTGTGTGCGGGTACGTGGAAAACCATCAAACACGAAACCACGTGCATCCGGCGCGTCATCTATCTTGCCGCTTATCATACCTATTACTACTTCGTCTGGCACCAGCATTCCCTGATCCATGTACCTTTTCGCTTCTGTACCCAGTGTTGTGTGCCTGCTTACTTCATCACGCAGCAAGTCTCCTGTAGATATGTGCTGTAGCTCGTAATTCTTTACGATGTTTTCAGACTGTGTGCCTTTACCGCTGCCCGGAGGGCCGAATAAGACTAAATTAAACATGTACTTCTTTATTGGTTATATGATGCAAAAGTAACTATAGTTAACGAATAGCAAGCAACTATTTAAGAAGGAGCTGATAAATTCTTAACAGAAGCCAACAAAAAACCTACTCACACGCAATAATTACTCGGTTTTACCGCTATCTATTATGATTGCAGTATCATTAACTGCCTCAAATTCTGCCTGCAATTGCTTTTCTTTTTGTTTCCGGGCATACTTATTACCTCTGAAAAACTCTCCCAGATTATCAAATGACTTCCGCCAGCCTATACCCACGCCTCTGCGCTGTATGTTTTGGTCTCTGGTCAGATCATAGTCACTGGTCTGAAACGCATTCAGCCGCAGATTACTATTCTGAGACAACAAATACTGAAACCGGAAATCACCTGCAATATTGAAGTTATTGGCTGCACCTGTTGTTGCCGGCCGGCCCCAGTCCGAGGTGCTACCCACAGCCACCAGTAATCGGTCGTTTAGATAGTTTTTAGTCAGACCCAGTTTTAGCTGATTTCGGTTTACATTTCCTATGGTTAGCTGGTCGCTGTAATTGTAATTTGTATACTTCACAGCCACATTCAGTTTACGGTCGCCTATCATCTTGTTCACTATATTTGTAAGACCCGCTGATGCTGTACTGGAAAGAATCTGACTTACATTGTTGATAGCGCCGGATATAGCAGTACTCTGCCCGATGCCCTCAGGAGGTATAAAAGCACCAACCAACAGCAGCGATGCTACCTGATCAAACTTTTGCCGGTCATCGTTATTGATTATCTGCAATTTCCGGTATGCAAGCGACCCCTGCGAGTGTTTGTTTTCAAGGTCTATATCAAAGGTCAGCAGTGAATTATAGATAGGTCCGTTCATGTGCAGTATGATGTTTACCTGCTGAGGCGTTTGGGCATCTATCAGTTCGTTATCTCTTACAAAAGGTTTATCCGCATCTGTCAGCAGATCAAAAAGGCGGGCCTTGGTAGAATAAATGGCATTGACAGCAAGCTTCGTCTCCTCAAATGGGCCATTGAAACTAATGGTACTGCCCGAATTGAGCCGGAACTGCCTGTGTATGGCTAATTGCTGAAACGTGAGTGTATAGGTACCGTCATTTATCGTATACAGGCCGTTCATGCGCATATCATTGCTGGGTGGAATATCCATTTGAATATTACCTGTACCCGTGGCTACAATCTCATCCTCCGTATTCGGGTCAAGAACTATATGTATCTCTACAAGCGGATTCAAATTGGCGTCCAGATTTATAGATATTCTGTCTTTACGTTTAAGCACTTTAGTCTCCTGGTCGGTACCATACGTTTTGAAGGATACATAGTTATAAGTACCTACATAGCTACCGGAACTTGACGGAATATACAGAGTAGACTTGGCCGCAGGCACTCCATTATACAGGTTGAGTCTGATATTGTCAAATGCCCCTCTGATAGTAAATGAGTCCATACCTGCTATAAGTTTGCCATAAAATAGATCATTTTCGCCACGGGCCAGGTTCATTACTTCAAACTTAGGAGTACTTACTTTCAGGCGCATCCGCATTTTGCTAAACAGCTCATGCGAAAAATAGCCCGACAGCACTGCCATATTTTTATAACTGTCGAATACCTGCACCTGACCCAGACTGATACGCTGATTGTTGATATTTACTGTCGCCTTGGGGATGCTATAGTTACACCCCATATAGTCGAGTCGCAAAGTAGCATCACTGAGTGATAGCTTTCCATCTATCGTAGGTTTATTATAATCACCCCACACATCTACGCTACCGTTCACATTGCCCGACAGATTGCTCATAAGTCCTGCAAGAAACGGAGACGCCCATGCCACCCTCGCATTGTAAAATTTGATGGCACCTGCTACTTTACCATCTGTGGCACTGTCCAGCGAAACCGTACCTGACAGTACTACCGATGCATTGTCCCGAAACACCCCCGTTTGCGGGTCTATTCGTATTAGCTGTTTGGCTCCCTCATAAGAGCCTACAATATTTATAGCACCTATGGTATCCACTCCCAGCCGCACACCCGTCGCCCTGACGTTGGCATTGACCACTAAGTTGTTGAATATGTCTTCTATCTGGATAGTACCATTCACACGCCCATCCGGCTGATACCCGGCAAATGCCTGAAGATTGCCCAGCAACGACATGTCCAGATTTTCTGTGGTGATTATCAGCGGCTGACCGCTTCCTGCTTTTGTTGCTGCAGAGATGCGCTGCAATCCCGAGGAGATAGACAACCCTTCCACCAGCAGGTACTTCTTGCTATATACTATGTTGCTGCCGCCGGCTATATCCCACCGCGCTTTCTTCATAAAGAACTCAGACGGGAGTATGTTCAGTTGCAGCGTATCATGGTTGGCGACTATGCGCCCGTTGAGGGCTATAGAGTTTTCCATATCCGGCGACACTGTGGCCAGCGTGAAGGATACAGAATCATTGCCAATAGTTGATGTGAGACTCAGCGCCCCATACAATACACTATCCCCTATCGCGATATTATCTACATTCGTACTCAGCGCTATTACATTGAAATCACCCTCTCCCGTTATACTCACTTTGTGCAGATATACACTGCCTATGTTGCCATAGGGAATGTTGGCATTCAGGCTCAGTTTCTTGGTAGTAGTGTTCAGTGACCCGCTTACAATAGCACTATCAAAGCCACGGATGATAGGCAGCGTCACAGCAAAAATACTGTCTATAGCGGTGGTAGTGATTTTGAAACTAAGATTCTGATCCGGGGCATACGCTTTCGGAGCTTTTATATAATTGGGTATATACCGCGACAAATAATACTGAACCGATGCCGGCAGGCTACTGAGCAGATAGCTGCCACTGATACTTGCCGTAAATGCATCGCTCAATACCGTTAGCTGCCGGTTGCTGCTATCGCCCTTAGAGCGCACATAAATAGAATCTAATGCCAGCCTGCGTGCATTTCTTTTCATGTCTATATGAAACAACTTGGCATAACCCGAGAAATCATCTATGCTGCTGCCGGTCCAGTCAAGGTCAAAGTCTGCAGAGGCTGTAATATCCTCGGTAGTCAGATTTATTGCTTTGAAATTACTACTCAGCAAATGGGCTATTGCATCTATCTTCAAGTGTTTGCCACCATAGTTCAGCCCACCATCAAATGTGAGTGCCAGATTAGGGTCATTAACTACTATCTTCCCTTTAAACTCTTTTTTTGCCAGCCTGCCCAGTGTGGTAATATTGTGGTAACGGTAACCATTTACCACAAACTCTTTAAGAACCCCATCTATGTGCAACTGCAAATTTTCCGGGTTGAACGAATACCCTGAAACCTGCTCATCCATTGTTATATCGCCTAACAGCGGCTGCTGCACCAGCCTCCCCAGTTGCAGTTTGCCTGTAGTTACTATCCCCGAATAATAGGCCGAATCACTCTTAAAACCGGGAATGGACATTTTCATATCCGTACCCACCACTCCCAGATTGGTCTTCAAAAGACCATTCACCGTAAAGCGCTCTATATACCCCTCATACCCACCTCTGAAAAAAGCATAACTTATGCTGTCTGCCGCAAAATTAGGGTTGCCCCTTAGTTGTGGTGCATAGTGCAGTATACCCTTGCCTGTAGTGAGTATCTCTCCGTTGGTGTAGGTAATGTAGGTGGTATATATGTCCGGCAGCCCTTTCATACTCAGGTCGCCCTTCAGCGCTATATGTCCGTCGGCTACATTCAGGTCGGTAGCAGACAGGTCGGCTACCGTACCCTTGCCTTTTCCGCTTACTGTTAGTTTTATCTCCGGCAGGTTGGCAAGCTCCGGTGCAAAGAACATTATGTCCCGCTTGTCTATTTGCGCACCTTCCAGGTTAGCCACCATCTCCACACTATCTATATAATCCAGAAAGTTGGGAAAATGTTTGTAATGCATCGCATAGTAGTCTTTCAGTATGCTCCTGTTCGTTTCCAGATATAGCTTGTCGCATATAGCGGCTATTGGCGACAAGGTTACATTGGTGTGCATCTTTTTTATCGCCAGTCCGCATCTGTCTTCGCCCGTCAGCTGGGTTATATTGCCACGCAGCGTGTCACCGGCTATATATATGTCAGATACGGCTACATTTACCCCCTTTACATTCAGGTGGTCCTCATCAAACTCACCCGGCACCGGCAGGTCATCGTCGTTCTCCAGCCTGAAGGCGCAATCCTTCAGCGACACACTATTTACTTTCACCCGCCAGTTGTCGGGGTTAAATGGAGTAACATCAAAAACAGGCACTTTTTTGCGACGGGCACGCCTCGGCCGCCCTCCGGTATACTCATTCAGAAATACAGCCGCATTGCGCACTTCTATTTCATCTACCGCTATCAGCTTTTCTTTGTAGTCTATGCCATCCGCGTCTACCAGCAGATAGCCTACATCTATATCCATGTCAGAGCCTATCCACTTATCGTCCATGTGAAAGCGCACATTATCCAGCTCCACCTTTCTCAGATCTATCTCTACTGTCTGGCTGCTTTTGTTGTTATCCTTTTTCTTTGGGCTGCTGAAGGCATCCAGTATAAAGTCGTAATTCCATACATCTGAATCCGCTTTCCGATAGAGATGCACAAAGGTATTTTCAAGGCCAATGTAGTGTATCACCGGCTTGTCGGCAAACACAAACCAATCGGTCATCCGCACCTGCAGTTCGCCGGCATAGAGCAGGGTATCCTGCTGCTTGTCTTGTACATATACCCCTTGTATCAGCAGCCGGTTTAGCAGACCTATCTGTACATTGGCTACCTCTACCTTGGTCTCCAGCCGCTCAGACAGCACCCTGGCAGCTCTGCGGGCCAGATAGGTTTGCACAGGCGACAGGTTTATCAATGCCACTACAGCCAGCAGCAGCAGGATAATTGACGCAAGTGTAAAGCCAGATATTTTTAAGAATCTTTTCAGGAATGTACTTTAATTAAGCAGAATGATACAAAAATAGTTCCAAACATGCGTAATTGCTAAGAACAAAGTGTTAAAGGACTATTTTATGTTATTTCAATATCAGATTCGACAAAAAACACAGACATTTCAGCCTTTTTACAGACAAAAAAAACAGCGCGACATAATATTTACTTAAAATATTATATCGTTTGCTGTTTTTTATTTTGAATAACAATAGTAACTTCCTATATCATTACCTTAGGCCTCGCTGGCGCATCCTTGCTCTCCCCTATCTGCTGCCGCCACATCGCATAGTAGAGGCCCTTCTCCTGTAGCAGCGCATCATGACTGCCCGTCTCTACTACATTGCCCTTCTCCAGCACATATATGCGGTCTGCATGCATTATGGTCGACAGGCGGTGTGCTATCATGATTGTTATATGCTGCCGTTTTGCGGTTATACTTTGTATCGTTTGCGATATATCATCTTCCGTCAGCGAGTCCAGAGCCGATGTAGCCTCATCAAACACCATCAACCTCGGATGCCGCAGCAATGCACGGGCTATAGATATACGCTGCCTTTCGCCGCCCGAGAGTTTTAGCCCTCCCTCGCCTATCATCGTATCCAGTCCTTTTTCGGCGCGCGACAGCAGGTTTTGGCAGGCTGCCTGTTGCAGCACTTCACTTATGTCTGCTTCGGTAGCATTGGGGTTCACAAACAGTAGGTTTTCCTTTATAGTACCGGAGAATAGTTGTGGGTCCTGTGTTACCAACCCCATCTGGTGGCGCAGCTCTTCATAATCTATCACAGACTCACTTAGCCCATTGTAATATATATGCCCCTTCACCGGGTGATACAGACCCACCAGCAGCTTTACCAGCGTAGTCTTTCCGCTACCGCTGGGTCCTACGAATGCCACCGTTTCGCCCAGCTTCACGTTGAACGAGATACCATCCAGTGCAGGGCGCGACGAACTATTGTGTTTGAACGTAACATCTTTAAATGCTACCTCTGCAATCTTGTTGATTGGCTCCGGCTTTTCGGGCGTAAACTCTACCGGTTTTTTCAGCAGCTCCTGCATATTTTGCAGCGATGCCTCCGCTTCGCGGTAAGACAGTATTACATTGCCTATCTCCTGCATAGGGCCGAAGATGAAGAAGGAATAAAATATAAGGGTCAGGTACTGCCCCGGTGTTATAGAACCCTTATAGATGAAGAACAACAGACTCATCACTATAGCCTGCCGCAACAGATTCACAAATGTGCCCTGTATGAAGGATATGGTGCGTATGCTGCGCACTTTCTTCAGCTCCAGGATCAGTATTTTTATGGTAGTAGCATTCAGGCGGCGTATCTCCTGATGCGTCAGCCCCAAACTCTTTACCAGCTCTATATTGCGTAGCGACTCTGTGGTGCTGCCGGCCAGCGCATTGGTTTCCTTTACTATATTCTTTTGCACCGTTTTTATACGTTTGCTCAGCGAGTTGGTGAGCAGTGCCAGCACTATGGCCCCACCCACATATATCAGCGGCAGCATAGGGCTCAGCGCAAAAGCATAGATGATTACAAACACGATACCGATAACAGTAGGCAGCAATACATTGAAGAACGACTGTATAAACTTTTCACAATCTGCGCGTACCTTTTGCAGAATAGATAATGTTTGGCCGCTGCTCTGGTCTTCAAACTCCTGATAAGGCAGGCGCAGCGCATGCCTCAGACCATCGGTATACAATCTTGCACCGTATTTCTGTATCACCACATTCACCACATAGTCCTGAAAATTCTTGGCTATCCTCGATACCATAGCCACACCTATCAATGCACCTATAAGCCCCAGCGCACCCCGCATATACGTACCCAGGTCTCTCTGCAGCAAGCCTTCTTTATCTACCGTCAGCGGATGGTTTACAAACCTATCCATCAGCTTACCCGCTATCATAGGGTCCAGCAGCGAAAAACTCTGATTGATTGCAGCCAGCACTATAGCCAGCGCTATCATCAGTTTGTACCTGCCCAGGTATTGCATTAATAACTTCATAGGATGCAAAGGTAATGGGTGTAGGTACATCTTGTTGCTATCACACTATTATGAATTATTATAGCAGAATAGAACGGGACAGAGCAGAGAAAGAGAGCGGAGAAAGAGAACGGACTTCGAACTGCATTAGGTCAGGCTATACTCTGCGCCCTTAAAGACAGCTTCCGGTTATTTACTATTCTTTGCGCCTCAGCGTCCCTGTCTGCCGCAGGCAGGTCTGCGGTAAGAAATCCACCCACAAGCACCTTAGCAACCTTAAAAATAGCATACGAATACAGGCAATACTTTGCACCTCTGCGTCTTACCGGTAAAACCCCTTTGTGTCCCTCGTGCACTCTGTGGTGAAATAATCTCCGCAGTAAAACCCCTTGTGTCCTTCGTGCACCTTGCCTGCCTGCCGCAGGTAGGTGGTGAAATAATCTCTGCGTTAAACCCTCCTTTGTGTCCTTCGTGCACTTTGTGGTGAAATAATCCCCGCGTTAAAAAATCAGCATCTGCAGCATACTACCCACCACCTTGTCAATAGCGAGTGAAAACGTATCTGCCGATACATCCCTCATATCCATCCAGTAGGTGCGCTCATTAGCCACATAGTTGGTGATTACAGCATCATCAGGCGCAGATACCCGGTAATAAATACTTATCACCTGCGAGTCATCAAACGCCGACGCCTGAAAGAAATCGGTAGTATAAAAATGCTCCAATACCTCTATATCTATACCCAGTTCCTCCTTCCATTCTCTTTTCAGGCAGTCAGCAATACCCTCGCCCCAGTCCAGCCCGCCACCAGGCAGCTTTATAATGCTCCTGCCCCTTATCTGTTCCTCATTTACCAGCAGCCTGCCCTCTTTTATCCATATACCGTATACTCGTATATTGAAGCGCTTGGTCATAGTAGAAATTGTTGTCATTGTGAAGCAGGTTTAATTGGCATACAAATTACTCCAATAACATAAAAAATTAAAAATAAAATTGTGCAGTTTACCGTGACTAAAAAATGAATGTCATCAGAAATTTTGATTGTAATATTTTCTATTATGATGTACATTTTGGTTGAGTAAACCCATTCCAACACTTCTCAATCTTTGCTTACTTGATTCACCACACCCCCCCTTTGCGCCTCCGCGCCTCCGCGGTGAAAAATAGCGCTCCACAATTCGATCATAACATTACAAAAATATTATCAACCTTCATTTCCGCTTACAGCCCCAAAAACTGTAACTTCGCAGCCGTTTAAAAAGCCAATCTGAATGCATAATTTACAAATGGTAGACCTGAAAAGGCAGTACCAGAAAATAAAACCCGAAATTGATGCCGCCATACATCAGGTCATAGACAGCACCATCTTTATTGGTGGCAGCGAGGTCAATACCCTGGCGGCTGAGCTGGCAGCATATGTAGGTGTAAAACACGTTATACCCTGCGCCAATGGCACCGATGCCCTGCAGATAGCCCTTATGGCACTGGGCCTCAAGCCCGGCGACGAGGTCATCACACCCTCCTTTACCTACATGGCAACCGTAGAGGTAGTGGCATTGCTGGGGCTCACCCCGGTATTCGTAGATGTTCACCCCGATACTTTTACACTCAATGTAGAGAGTGTAAAAAACGCCATCACACCCAATACAAAGGCGATTATACCCGTGCATCTATATGGCCAATGTGCCGATATGGAGCCACTTATGGCGCTGGCACAAGCGCACAACATACCACTGATAGAAGATAATGCACAGGCTATAGGTGGTAGCTACACCTTCTCCGATGGCAGAACCGTAAAAACCGGCTCCATGGGCACTATAAGCTGCACTTCCTTTTTCCCGTCCAAGAATCTGGGCTGTTATGGCGATGGCGGTGCCATCTTCACCAACGACAGCGCACTGGCTGAGCGGCTCAAAATGATAGCCAACCATGGCCAGAAAGAAAGATACTACCACGAAATGGTGGGCTGCAATAGCCGCCTGGATGCCATTCAGGCTGCTATACTGCGCGTAAAACTACCGCAGCTCGATGGCTACTGCAGTGCACGCCGTGCCGCTGCCGACTATTACGATGCTGCGTTTGCAGGCAACCCACGTATTACCACTCCCTACCGTGCGCCTAATGCGTACCATGTGTTTCACCAGTATACACTCAGGCTCTCCGGTGTAGACAGAGACGGTGTGCAGCAGCAGCTGGCAGCACGCAATATACCGTCTATGATATACTACCCGGTACCCTGCCACAAGCAAGGCATGCTAAAAGCATACAATACTGCCGATGCAGTGCTGCCGGTAACCAATATGCTCAATGAATGTGTGATTTCGTTACCCATACATACCGAACTTACAGAAGAAGAGCTATCTTACATTTCCAAAAACTTCCTTGAGATAATAGGATAAAACTATAACTGAATGAACATAATAAAAACACCTATTGACGGACTGCTGATACTGGAACCTACTGTGCATGGCGACGACCGCGGCTACTTCTTCGAAAGCTACAATATGAAGCAACTGGAGGAAAAGGCGGGTTACACTACCCCCTTTGTGCAGGACAATCAGGCAAGGTCTATAAAAAACGTACTGCGTGGCCTGCACTATCAAAACTACCCGGTGCCGCAGGCTAAGCTCATAAGGGTGCTCGAAGGCCGCATCTGGGATGTGGTGGTAGACATCCGCAAAAACAGCAAGACCTACAAGCAGTGGTATGGCATAGAACTCTCTGCCGAAAACAAGCTGCAATTCCTTATTCCACATGGCTTTGCACATGGCTATGCGGTGCTTAGCGATACCTCAGAAGTGTTTTACAAGTGCGACAACTTCTATGACAAGCCCTCCGAAGGCGGCATTTTTTACAACGACCCCGAGCTGGCTATCGACTGGAAAATAGACCTGAGCAATGCCATAGTATCCGAAAAAGACCAAAAACAGCCCCTGCTGAAGGATGCTAATAATGGGTACTAATGCAAATCTAGAAACAGAGTGCTCTCAGATTGGGGAAATATGCGAAACATAGGTGATGATAGTAGACGCGAAGATGAGTGCATGATGGCACCTTTTTATGCCGTAGATGTGGTTGATGTCGCTATAAGAAATTGACCAAAGCCTATCTTACGTATATTCGCTGAACCATAGTAATGATAGGCAGAAAACCAGTGCCAAAGTGCTTAGTAGTGCTTTAGATAACAGCGCAGAGCTATTTTTTTGCCGGCGGAGCCTTTGGCAAAAAATCGCCTTTTTCTTTTGCTACTTTTCTTTTTGGCGAAGCAAAAAGAAAAGTAGGATAGTACGGGCAGGTTTTTAAGGAAAGATACTAGATGTGTGGCGTTTTCTCCCACAACTCGAAAAGCCCACCAAATATAGCTTTAGCATAAAAGTTATTAAACCTTTTTTATTATCTTTGACGATATGGATGTACCTCATCTGCTGTTATATATTGTTGCCTGTATCCTACTGATTGGCTTTTTCGCCGGTATGGAAATCGCATTTATTTCTGCCAACAAGCTGAATATAGAGCTGCGCAAAAAGCAGGGAATGTACTCCGGCAAAATTCTGTCGCGGTTTATGGAAAACCCTGCAGAGTTTATAGGCACGGCGCTGGTAGGTGTTAATATAGTGCTCGTTATCTACGGCCTGCTTACCTCCCAGCTTACAGCCATGGTTTTCAAACAGTACAATGTAGTGCTGCCTGGCTATGCCAAGCTGATAGTAGATACCCTGCTGGCTACGTTGGTCATACTGGTATTTGCGGAGTTTCTGCCCAAGGCTATTTTCCGGCACAAGGCCGATGTGGTGCTTACTTTGTTTGCAATACCTATGAAGGTGATGCACAATATTTTCTCCCCTATTGCCAGAGTATTTGTATCCATATCTGAGTTTATACTAAAGCACCTTTTTAATGTGCAGATAAAGGAGAACAAACAGGTGTTTAACAGGGTAGACCTGGAGCTGTTTGTAAAACAAAGCATGCACGGACACGAGAATGAAAACAGCGAGGTCAATCAGGAGTTGTTTGAAAATGCGCTGTACCTGGTAAATGTAAAAGTGAGGAAGTGCATGGTGCCCCGAAACGAAGTAGAAGCAGTAGAAATCAGCATGCCTATTGCCGATGTTCGGAAGCGGTTTATCGAATCCAAGCTCTCCAAGATCATCGTGTACGAAGATTCTATAGACAATATAGTAGGCTACATGCACCAGTTGGATATGAATCGCAGACCGGCTACTATCAAGGAAATACTGCACACCATTACTCCGGTACCAGAGGCTATGAGCGCCGTAGACCTGATGAACAGGTTCACAAAAGAGCGCAAAAGTATAGCATGGGTAATAGATGAGTTTGGCGGCACCGCAGGCATTGTGACCATGGAAGATGTGCTGGAAGAGATATTCGGCGATATAAATGACGAGTACGATGATGAGCAGTTTGTAGAAAAGCAAATAGCAGAGCATGAGTACATATTCTCAGGCAGGCTGGAGCTCGACTACCTGAATGAAAAGTATGGCTTCAACCTTACTACCGAAGAGTCTGAAACCCTGTCGGGCTACATAATAACCCAGCACGAAACCATACCCAAAATCAAAGAACGTATCTTTATAGGCAAGCACGAATTTGATATTCTGCTCGTTACCAATACACGTATAGAAACAGTGAAAATGAAAGTACTTAAGTAGCGTTAATTGGTTAAAGAGGTAAAAGGTTAAAGAGGTAAAAGGTTAAAAAGATAAAAGGTTAGATAGCCAATACACTATTAATGAAAACACCCCAAATCCCTAATTACTAACTTGCCTGCCGATAGGTAGGTTCCAAAAAAGAACTATGCCAGTACAACGTCCTTTCAATCTGAATAAGTGGATAGATGAAAACCGCCATCTGCTGAAGCCACCGGTGGGCAATCAGTGTGTTTATAAAGATGCGGGCGACTTCATAGTGATGGTAGTGGGTGGGCCTAACAGCCGTAAAGATTTCCATTTCAATGAGGGCGAAGAGCTGTTCTATCAGCTACAGGGCGATGTAAATGTACGTATAGTAGAAGATGGCAAGATTGTAGATATACCAATAAAGGAAGGTGATATGTTTCTGCTGCCAGGCCGCACCCCACACTCACCGCAGCGTGGCGCAGATACCGTAGGGCTGGTGCTGGAGATAAAGCGTAAGACAGAGGAGCTGGACGGCTTTCTGTGGTTTTGCGAAAACTGCCATGAAAAACTCTACGAAGAGTACCTGCATGTATCAGACATAGTAGCACAATTGCCGCCCGTCATGAACAGGTTTTACTCAGACGAAGACAAGCGTACCTGCAAAAAGTGCGGCACCGTAATGGAGCCTCCGGTGAAAAAGTAAAATCATTCTACCATTGATATTTTTGATAAAGCCCGGGTACTTTGCTTCCCCCGATAGCTATCGGGGCTATAGGAATTGCGTGGATTATACCATTTCGACATCAAAAACCGTCGTGCATTTTTAGGGCTTTGCGATCTTTGCGTGGGTTATAGATACCTATATTCTTTGCGCCTTTGCGTGGAATTCTCGTGCTGGTTTTAGAAGTCGAATCGGTATTACATATCTCAAATGCCCCTACTACCTGCGTGAAATTTTCTGCTAATCAATCATAATACTCTATCAGCCCCTTCATCAGTGCAGCCCACTGTGGCTCTGTAAGCCCCTGCCACGACTGCTGCTCTGCCGTTACATTGTTTCTGCCATGAAATGTGGCTGACAGTGCCTCGCCTTTGCGCTCTATAACTATTATAGCGGTGTCTGCTGCGCTGCTCTCAGCCTGCTCCTTTGTTGAAGATAACCGTATGGCAAATGTTTCCAGATTATCATCGGGATAGTCGTCATACTCCAGCGCATTTATAGTAAACCAGTCGAGCGAGCTTTTACCGGCACTGGGATCTGATATAAGTATATGGTCACCGCGCCGTGCGTGTCGGCTCACCACGTGCTGGTGACTATCAGCCAGCCCAAACTGAACTGAGCCCACGTAGGCATATTTAGCCCAGTTGCCCACATCCAGCAGGCGGTCCTTCGCATCTACAAACAGGTCTTCAGCCTCCTCCACCATATCGCAGCGTACGCTGTATACAATATCCGTAGCTGTGCCTTCATTATTTTGTGGTACCAGATAGTGCGTTTCCTGCATGCGGAAATAGTTTTGTACTACGAAAGATATAGAAAAAATCGTGCCAAAATGTAACATTAACCGAAAACGCATGTGAAATACACACTGCTACATTCCTTTAGCAATGATGTTTCACCGTTGTATTTTGCGGTACACGAAAGTGTGATTAAATATATCTACTTCATAAGCATCTAGATCTATTCGCAAATAAGCCGCCACATTTCTACCATTATATGTTGCCGGCTTCAGCGGTGGTGCCTTACTGAATAGCTCCTCTATCTTATCGTCTAAACCCCTATTTGACAATGTGCGCACTGTGCCGTCTGTCCCCCAGCCTTTTGTTCCATAAAGTTCGTAGTAAATGATTCTACCCTTATCGTCCACAGCAATGTACGGCATATCAAACAGTAGGGTCAAACTGTCATCAACCTGCTTCGTCAGATAATCCTTTAAGCCATCCAGCAGATACTCCTCCAGTGGCATATTGTTGATATTAGTGTTGGGCATTGTAGACACTTCATTCCGTCTGTATATTTTCTGACCGTTTACACTTTGTGGGGCGTGATTGCTGATAGCCAGTCTCTGCTTCACACCCTTTGTAATAGGGTCTATAACTATTATGGTATCGTACTCAGTTGGCTTTGTATATACAAACTGGCAGTCTTTTCGTGCATAGTAGCCATAGCCTTTCTCGTCGCCTATATGATTAAACTCCTGAGCAATACTATCTACAGTCTGGCATAGAAATGCAGCCAATACTAATAGCATACCATACATCGGAACATTAGATTTTTGCTTGTTCATTTTGCAGTATTTTTCTAAAATTATCAATGGTATTGTCCATTCATATCAGGGCCCTCTATTCTATAGGTTGCCTGCTGATCCTTCACTTCTATTCTGTATTTTTTCAAATACACCGCAGTATATCCAGCTACAGGTTTACCCGCTTTCATAGCCGGTATCATGGCAGGCATGTCGCTCAATAGCTTGTTGAGTTTGGCAGATATTACATTAGCACATGTCCGCTCAGTTCCATCAGCCATGTAACAGTTTACCTTTCTGCACTCATAGTATGCTACCTTTCCCTTATCATCTACAATCACATTGGACAAATCAATTCTGAAGGCACTAACATCATTTGAAAAAGGGATAAACTCATCTTTAAGATTTTGCAGCAAGTAGTCTTCAATAGAGAGTGCCCCCATCTTTGCCTTAGGGGGAGTCAATTTCTCTGTATACTTGTTGTATACCTTCAGTCCGTTTACGGAAGTGGGAAGCGGATTACCAGGGAAGTTCTTTACAATAATCTCTCCGTTTATTGGGTCTTGCACTATTATTGTATCAATCCGTGGTTTGCCCATTTCAAAGCTGTAGCCCTTTCGTTTAAATACACCTCCGTCATAGTCTAAACTCGGATAACATGCTATAAATTCCTGTGCTATGCTTGCTGAGGAACATGCCCAAACAACGATGACCGATGTCAACAATACACGCAAGCCCTTTAACGTGAAACTTACTTTCTGAATACGCATAAACAATATCGATTTTAACGTCACCCCCTGACGCTGCGGGGACACCATGAATAGCTATGGCACAACGCTAGGATAGACAAACAAGGACAGGGCGGTAAGGATAATCAAGCAGTAAAAATAGTGATATCGCACATTGTTAAACGAAGCTAACGATATATTTATTGTGTTTAAACTACATACCTCCGGCAAAATATTCTGCGGAGGTATTGAAAGTAATTGTTGTCTCCACTGCTAATTATGGAATACTGCTTACTATCACCGGTCTGTCTATAATATCCGTGCCGTTGCAGTTCACGTGTATAGTCTCAAGGAATATTCTCACTTTTGTGTTGGTAAACTCTTTAAGGTAGTTAATCTGGTTTTCCTTTATCATATCACCCTTTGTTTCGAACGGGCCGAAATAATCTCCATCTTTTGGTTTAAAAGAAATGAAAAAGCTTGTAACCTTACAGCCCGGCATATTGGTTATCAGTTGTGGATTGGCAATTATGGTTTTTAGTGGAATCTCTGTGGCATCCACACCTGCCAGCAGCACATTTGGTGTTGCCTTTTTTGTGTTTTTCTGGCTATAACCGGAAACGGAAAACCCTATTACACCGGCAAGTAAAAGCAGTACAAACTTTTGTGCGGTACGGGTGCATACATTGGGCAATTGTTTGGTGAGCATAATGGTTGTTTTTTTAGTGTGATGAATAATTGCATTTACCTGTTACTGAATATGGTTTTTACCAACTGATTTTGTGACTTTTCACGCTGAAATCGAACTGTGATTGAAACCCAAAAGTTGCGGAAAATATACTGGAGTAGTAAGTGTGTACCGGAACACCGTTTAGTGTGGCTGGTTTGTATACCGGAGCATCCTCAAGCACTTTGTCTATCAATGTGTTTACTTGAGTTCTGTTTTCTATTTCAGTATCTGTGCCGGTTTTGAAAATCCCTGCATTATTATAGTAGGCTATTGCACCTTTTGCATCTACTACCACATCCATAATCAGTATGGCATAATTGCCATCATCCAGCTTGCTCAATTCACTACTTAGCTTGGTGAGTATATAGGTAACCAGTCCATCTTCTTTAGATATAATGTTTGACTTGGTTATTCCGGCTTCAGAAGCTGCGTTGTATATTTTCTCACCGTTTAGTTTTATTGGCGGCATAGGCCAGCTTATGTGTCTACGGGATAGCTTGCCTGTTTTTTCATCCCTGTGCATATAGCTGTCTGGCTTCTTAGGAGGCAGAAAATCTATAGTATTTCCGCGCCAATAGCATTTGTTACCTTCTTTTATGGGTTTGTGTGCATATCCATTTTTAGTAAAGAAGCATACACATACTATCAATAGCGGAATGAAAAGCAACAGTTTACGCTTAGCCCTGCCAGACGACCGGTGTGTCAGCATTATTAGCCTGCTTTTTACAGATGAGCTGTTGAATGAATGCGCCACTGCCGGCGCTGTGTGCAACAATGCCTGCTCTAAAAGAAAATTACCATACACTTTGGGCTGGAATATTGCAGGGCTGTCAGCCTGATACTCATGCACCAGCAATATCCTTTTCTGGTAAACATATACCAGCGGATGAAACCAGAAAGTAATGCGCATTAACTGAATAAATAGTACATCTATAAAATGCAGGAAAGCTGTGTGCCGTGCTTCATGCGCAATTATCATATCCCATTCTACCTTATTGTACTGCTGCCTGCCAGATACAAACAGCGTATTGAAAAAAGAAAATGGTGCATGTGCTTTGCCGGTTTCTATTACCGTCCACTTATTCTGTTTGCTACTTGTGCCCTGCCTGTAGTATGCCACGAGTTTTATTATATCAGCTATAAGAATTGACAGTGCTACTGCAACCCCCACCCCATATATGACCACCAGCAATTGTTGTATGTTACTACTGTTAGCCGTAGTGGTTTGCTGTGCTACACCTGCTATTGTTTCCTTAGCAGTTATCACCTGTTGCAATGGCCGGGAATAAATTACAGGCTCGGCGGCACTCATTGTTTGCCACTCTAGCAAAGGCAATACCAGCCCCAGCAAAAATGTACCCAATAGATATAGCCTGTTGTACCCATGATAGTTTTCCCTGCTAAGGAATACATCAAACACTACCAGGCTGAGTAGCCAGATAGCAGTGGTATTGAGAAGGTATTGTTGCATGATACTTCGTTTAAGTGTTTTCTAAAAAATGCACATCACGGAAAGCTGACAACTCTTATGGGTTCTTCTGTTACATCTTTTCCATTGCAGCTAAGATGGATCTGATCTATGAGAATCTTCACGTTCGCATCTGCCATACTTTTCAGATAGCTGATTTGTTTTTCAGAGAGCATTGCACCGGTTGTTTTGTATGGCCCGGATAATACACCACCTTCGGGGTGAAAGGATATCTCAAAACTGGTGACCTCGCAACTGGCTTTGGCAGATACAAGCCTTGGGTCAGCCAGTATCGTCTTCACCGGTATATTGGTTCGCTCCATATTTGCCAGTCTCACTCTTGCTTTTGGCTTTGGTTGTTTGGGCATGTATTGGGCCGTTGCAGAGTTTGTATACAGCAGCGCCAGCATTACTATTGCTGTTGTCAGCAACTTACTTTTTGTTTGTTTCCCTTTATTGGGTTGTAGCATAGTGTTAGTTTTTAGTTTGTTCCAGTATCTTCATCAGGTCGTTCAGTTCTTTCAGGTTTATGTCCTTGCTCTGTACCAGATAACTCACCAACTGTCTGGGCGAGCCACCAAAGTATTTTTCTACTATACTCTTTACTCCATGGTCTGCATATTCTTCCTTGGTGATGATGGGAAAGTACTCGTGTGTCTTGCCATAAGCTTTGTGTGCCACAAATTCTTTTTTCTCCAGTATGCGCACTACCGATGATATGGTGCTGTGTGGCATGTCCGGGTCGCCCAGGTGGTCTATAATATCGCGCACCAGACAACGTTGCTTTTGCCATATTATTTGCATTACTTCTTCTTCAGCCTTGGTCAGTGTTGGAAGTGTCTTTTTACGTTTCATAACGTAAATATACGTTACAAAACGTAAAAACCAAATTTAATTGTAACAACGAAAAAAAACCTGCAAGAGACCTGCAGGCTGCAATAGTGTTATAAAGAATAAGTTTCTTCAAGGAAAAACAATCACACGTCCACCCCGAACTGCCTTAAGTGATGTGTGCTGTGCTTGTAGAGTAGCTGCACCTGCTGCTCAAAATTGAGCACCCCAAAGAATGCGTTCTTAAGTGTTTTATCTGCCTCCTTTTCAAAGACGTCAAAGAAGAAATCTATCTCAGACTTGAGCTCGGCTATAGCGTCGTCCTTTGTAGCATGTACTACTGCAGGCGGCTCATCGGGCAGCAATGGGTTGGGCGTATTCTCGCGCATTGGTTTCTCGCTGGCAAGAAAGGCCTGCATCCTGTCTATGTTTTCAGCCGGCGTTAATATCTCCATTGGCAATCTGCCGTTAGCAATGCGATAAGAGTAGCTCATGTGCTCTATCATCTGCTGCACATTCATCTTACCCCACTTGCGTGGCGCATCCACATCCAGATTGCTGAGTAGTTTGCAATATTCGTTTTTGAGGAAATCTATTTTATGCTGCATGTTATCTTTATTCAGTTTGCAGTTGACAAATTATGTTTATTGGCGTTAGTGACTGTTTTACATCAGTTGCTTTATCAGTGCTTCCTGTGTCATACCCTCTGCCTCAGCCTTGTAGTTGCGTAGTATACGGTGGCGCAGCACAGGCAATGCCATTGCACGTACATCCTCTATGTCCGGCGAATACTTTCCGTTGATCAGCGCATGACACTTGGCTCCCAGTACCAGGTATTGCGATGCACGCGGACCAGCTCCATAGGCCAGGTATTGGTTGGCAGCAGCTACTGCACTGCCGGTACCCGGGCGTGTCTTCTGCACCAGCCCTACGGCATATTCCAGCACATTGTCCGGCACAGGCACCCGCCTTACCAGATCCTGAAACGCCAATATATCTTCACCACTCATCACTTTCGACAGGGTAGGTATTTTAGCACCGGTAGTATTGCGCACTATGGTTACCTCCTCTGCAAAACTCGGATAGTCGAGCGTTACCTGAAACATAAAACGGTCGAGCTGTGCCTCAGGCAGCGGGTAGGTTCCTTCCTGCTCTATAGGGTTCTGCGTAGCCAGTACAAAGAATGGTGCAGGCAGCTTGTACAGTGTGCCACCGGCGGTTACATTGCGCTCCTGCATGGCTTCCAGCAGGGCAGACTGTGTCTTAGGGGGAGTACGGTTGATCTCATCCGCCAGTATGATGTTGGCAAAGATGGGGCCCTTGATAAACTGGAAAGCACGTTGCTCATTGAGTATCTCTGCCCCTACTATATCGCTGGGCATAAGGTCGGGGGTAAACTGTATACGCTTGAACGAGAGGTCCAGCACATCTGATATTGTTTTTACCAGCAAGGTCTTTGCCAGTCCCGGCACACCTACCAGCAGGCTATGCCCATTGCACAGTATGGCTATGATGAGTTTCTCCACCACATCTTCCTGACCTACTATTACATTGCCTATGTTGCTGCGTATCTCTTTTGTTTTTTCCTTTAGCGCGTCTGCGGCTTCGGTATCTGATTTGTATGCGTACATGGTTTTCCGGTACTTTGTTTATCTGCGTCCTGAGTATTTGTTGGTTTGTACTATCAGGACTGCTATTAAACGGGAAAGTTCCATTATTTTGTGTAAACAAACAAATACTTATTTAAGGTGGATATAACAATACGCAATGCACAGCAGCAGGTTGATGAATGGATAAACACAGTGGGGGTGCGTTATTTTAACGAACTCACCAATCTGGGCATACTAATGGAAGAAGTAGGCGAACTTTCCCGGATTATGGTAAGGAAATATGGCGAACAATCCTATAAAGAAAGCGACAAGCACAAAGATATGGCCGATGAAATGGCCGATGTGCTGTGGGTGCTTATGTGCCTGGCCAATCAGACCGGAGTAGACCTGACGGATGCCCTGCAAAAGAATTTTGAAAAAAAGAATATACGCGATGCCAACAGGCATAAGGACAATGAGAAACTGAAATAAGGCAGCATATTCTGCCGCTCCCTTGCCAGTCTGCCTTTTTCAGGCAGACTGGCACAAGATTTGGCCTAATAGTGCGCCGGCACTATTTACTAGTCTTCACTACTCCCCTGAATCCGGCGTATCTGGTTGATTTCTGTTCTTCCAATTCCAAAAACGATTTCAGTTTTCGGAATTGGGAAACACGATAGATTGGGATAAAGAGTGTTACGGTGTTCAGGATGTTCAGCAAAGTTTTTTTCATAGTAGTAGCATATTTACAAGGGCTGAATAACATTGATGCTGCAAAGTAGCAGAGTGTTGCAAAAACATCAAAACGAGTTTATTAACGGTCGAAAAAGTTTATTAACGGTAAAAAAAGCGACAAAACGTACTCTAAGCAGCATAATACATTAACATTATTCAATATTTCTATGGCCTTGTTGTTATTGTCTGCGAAAAACAATTGAGATAGAGCAGTAGTATATCCCAACATGAATTATTCAGTAATTTGCAGCCTGCCATTACGTGGTATGTTGTATCATTGAGTTGCTTATGCTGAAAAGTAGTTTCACCAAAGACCTTACCGAAGCCGGCTGCGACGAGGCCGGCCGTGGTTGCCTCGCAGGTCCTGTCTTTGCTGCGGCGGTAATACTACCACCAGACTTTTACCACCCCCTGCTCAATGACAGCAAGCAGGTAACTGAAGAAAACAGAACTATATTAAGACCAATAATAGAAAAGGAAGCAATAGCATGGGCAGTAGCCTCAAGCAGCGCAGAGGAAATAGACCGAATCAATATATTAAAGGCATCATTCAAGGCAATGCACCAGGCTATAGATGCACTTAATGTGCGCCCACAACTGCTACTTATAGACGGACATATTTTCCCTGCATACTTTGGCATCAGCCACCACTGCGAGGTAAAGGGAGATGGCAAGTATGCAGCCATAGCCGCGGCCAGCATACTGGCAAAGACATACCGGGATGAATATATGCTCCGTATTCATGCCGACTATCCACAATATGGCTGGCACAGCAATAAAGGGTATGGCACCGCTGCACATCTCCGCGGCATAACAGCTCATGGTATCACTATTCACCACCGCAAATCATTTGCCCCCTGCGCCAATGTTAACGTAATATTTCCTGAATATTAACTTAACCCAAGCGTAAACTTGTGGTAACAATATGATAATATTGGAATACCACCTTTGCATCAAAATTAACTCGATGCGAAGTATTGTATTATTTATTGCTTTATTATTTCCATTTATCAGCTCGTTTGCCGGTGGCAAAATCACCGGTAAAGTATCTGACGCAAAAAACAGCGAAACTATCATTGGTGCTGTAGTAGTCATCAAAGGCACAACCATAGGTACTGCTACAGATATGGATGGAAATTTTGAATTACCAGTAGACTCCGGAACTTATACTATCGAAATAAAATATGTAGGGTATCAGGACAAAGAAATAAGCGATGTGGTTGTTAAAAATAACAAAGAAACAATCCTGAGCATCACTATGACTGCTGCCAAATCTACCGAACTGGCAGAAGTGGTTGTGAAAACCTCTATGAAAAAGGAAAACATCAGTGCTATGATTGTGTATCAGAAAAACACAAATACCGTAGCGCAGGTGGTATCGGCAGAGGCTATCAGAAAGTCGCCTGACAGAAACACCGGTGAGGTGCTCAAAAGGGTATCTTCCGCCTCTATTATAGATGGCAAATATCTGGTGGTGCGTGGTCTTGCAGACCGCTACAATCAGGCCACACTGAATGGCACACTGCTTTCGAGCACAGAGCCCGACCGTAAAACATTCTCTTTCGACCTCTTTCCTTCGGGCATGATTGATAATATAGTAATTAATAAAGCTGCTACACCCGACCTGCCAGGTGAGTTTGCCGGTGGTCTTATACAGGTAAACACCAGAGATATACCTACCAAAAACTTTATGTCATTTCAGGTTGGTACAGGTGCCAATATGCAAACTGTGGGCAGAGACTTTCAGTATTCAAAAGGTGGCAAACTCGACTTTCTAGGTATTGACGATGGTACACGTGCACTCCCTTCATCAATTCCCGACAAAGATGCTTTCAGAAAACTAAGCACAGACCAGCGTTATGAGCTTGCCAAAACACTGAAAAATGATTGGGGATATGAAACCCGCTCAGGTGCACCAAACGCTAACTTACAGGCATCAGGTGGTATAAACACAAAAGTACTGGGTGGCAAAACATTTGGAGCCATAGTAG
Organism: Taibaiella sp.; assembly: GCA_021740995.1. Taxonomy (GTDB): domain Bacteria; phylum Bacteroidota; class Bacteroidia; order Chitinophagales; family Chitinophagaceae; genus Nemorincola. Next base: position 11,009 of record JAIOYR010000017.1, on the reverse strand, counting down.
CAGTAAACTACAACAAACAAAACAGACGTTCAGAATATACACGTACCTTCTTCAATCAGGCTGCCGGTGCTATAGAAAAAACTCTTGATTTTCAGGAAGAGTCTTACGGACAGGAAGTGCTGTGGGGTGCTCTTGCGAACATGACTCTTGAACTAAACAAGAACAGCAAAATATCTTTCAAGAACATATTTAATGTGAACGGTCAGGACAATACACTGGTTCGTACGGGTCGCAACAATGATTATGGTGGCGATGTATCAGCTTACCAATTATCATTCAAGTCTACAAACTTTGCTACTACTCAGCTGATGGGCAACCACTATCTGGAAAAATCAAAAATCAAGCTAAACTGGAATGGTGGTTACACAAGGTTGCATCAGAATCAGCCAAATCTGCGCCGTATGGAATACCGCAAATCTGATGGCGATACCGTGTACAATGCTGTTGTACCTAACTTCCTGCCATCTCTTGGTTCATCCAGCATCTTTTATTCCAACCTCACGGACAAGATTGCATTCGGAAGTGTAGATGCCGCGAAACCATTCGAGTTATTTGGTCATAGCCACACCTTCAAGATGGGCTATATGACACAGACTAAGAGCCGTGTATTTAATTCACGTCCATTCGGTATGACCGGTGGCACACCAGAGCTATTGCTATTACCTACTGAGCAGCTATTTGCAGCAGAAAATATTGGCAGTAATGGTTTCAACCTGAGTGAGCTGAGCGATAAAGATTATGACTATAGCGCATCAAGCCTCCTCAATGCCGGTTTCCTGATGCTCGATAATACATTTGGTCAGCAGTACCGCCTGGTATGGGGTGTGCGTTACGAAAATTTCTATCAGTCACTCAATGGATTCAGAAGCAACAAACCTACCAATGTAGACAGGAGTGTAGGCGACTTCCTTCCTTCGCTCAACTTCACGTACAAGCCTACTGAAAAAACCAATCTGCGTCTGTGTGGCTCACAAACAGTTATCAGACCTGAGTTCAGAGAGCTGTCTCCATTTGCATTCTACGACTTCGAATTGCTGGCTGCCGTGCAGGGAAATTCTGACCTGCTCCGTACTAAGATTACCAACCTCGATCTGCGTTATGAATTGTACCCAAGGTCTGGCGAAATGGTAACAGCAGGTGTGTTTTACAAGCACTTCAACAATCCTATAGAGCAGTTCTACAACGAGTCTGGTATCAATACATTCTCCTTTACTTACAACAATGCACCGTCTGCACAGAGCTATGGTGCAGAAGTTGAGTTCAGAAAGCGTCTCGATATATTGTTTGGAAGTGCTGCTGCACCTTTCACCGCATTTGCCAATGCCTCTTACATCTTCAACAATGTTAGTTTCGATATCAAAACCAATACAGGTGAAACTGTAAAAGCAGACCGTCCTATGCAGGGTCAATCTCCATATGTTATCAATAGCGGATTGCAGTACGACGGCGAAAAATCAGGCACGAGCGTTACTATGCTATTTAATATGATAGGTCGCAGGATATTCCTGGTGGGCAATGAAACCAACCCACACATCTGGGAAGCACCAAGGCCATTGTTCGACTTTCAGGTATCTCAGAAGTTGTTGAAAGACCGTGCCGGTGTTAAGTTTACCATCACCGATCTACTCAACCGTAAAGCAAACTTCTATCAGGACAAAAACGAAAACGGAAAGTATGATGTTACGGGCGACTTCCTGCGTATCTCAAAACTTACCGGCACTACACTCAGCCTTTCATTTGTGTATAATCTTTAAGACATTCTATTCACCTTACTCAATGGTTGCAGCCGAAAAGGCTGCAACCATTTTTTATTAATGCAGTTAGTAAAACATATCATTCGCTTAATACTGCCGTAACAATGGACTATTCAATAAGATTAAACGCCAATACAAATCGCACCCTACTATCATAAAAGTTAGCATTGGGATAATGTAGCGGTAATATTCAGTTAACGTTGAAAATCGAATTTTGTATCAAATTTAAAAACATGAAAAAAATCATTTTTGGCATCACAGCATTGACTTTAATGCTTGCCGTATCCTGCAAAAAGAAAGACGATCCTGCTCCCGTTGTACCAGTGGTAACTACACCTTCGGAAGATTCTCTGGGCTACACCCTGAGTGCAGACATCACTGCCAACCGCACATTGTATGCCGGCAAAACGTATACTATGAGCAGCATGATCTATGTAAAGAACAATGCTACACTTACTATCCTGCCAGGTGCAACAATCAAAGCTGCAAAAGGTAAAAATGCATTGGTAATCACAAGAGGTGCAAAGTTAGTTGCGGTAGGCAAAGTAGATAGCCCAATCGTATTTACATCAAACGAAGGTACTCCTACTTATGGTGACTGGGGTGGTATAGTAATACTGGGTAAGGCTACAACCAATGCATCTTTCAACAGCGTACCAGGTCAGGGCGAAATAGAAGGTGGAATCAACAATTCTGCCGGTGATGGTGTCTATGGTGGTACTGATGATAATGACAACTCAGGCAAACTGAAATATGTGCGTATAGAATACGGTGGTTATCCTTTCCAGCCCGACAAAGAGCTTAACTCTCTTACAATGGGTGGTGTAGGTCGTGGTACAGAAATCGACTACGTGGAGTGTTCATATGGTTATGACGATGCGTTTGAGTGGTTTGGTGGTACTGTAAATTGTAAACACCTTATTGCTTACAAAACCCTTGATGACAATTTTGATTGCGATTTCGGATTCCGTGGTAGCATCCAGTATGCAATATCTGTATGTGACCCTGCAAGAGCAGACGTATCAGGTAGCAACGGCTGGGAAATTGACAATGATGCTTCTGGTTCAACTACTGCTCCTTTTACTGCACCTGTTTTTGCAAACGTTACGTTGATAGGACCAAAACAAACAAGCACTACTACTATAGATGGTAACTTCAAGCGTGCTGCACATCTCCGCAGGAATTCACGTGCGTCTATCCTCAACAGTGTGATAATGGGTTACCCTACAGGTATACTTGTTGATGGTTCTAAATGTGGTTCTAACCTTATGAATGGTGACATGGAACTGAAAGGTCTTGCAGTTGCAGGTATCGGTTCTAAATCATTTGATACTGTAGGTACTACTTCTACATTTGCTTACAAGCTTACTGACTTCCTTACTACTGTAAATGCATCTTGGAATAACGGTACACTTACCAACACTGCAGATGCAGGCCTTACAGCTCCTTACGGCGCAGGCGCAGCGTTTGATCCAAACCCAACTAGCGCTTCTCCTGTAACTACAGGCGTAGCTACAAGTTCAAAACTGAGCAGCTTCTTCACTACAACTACCTACAAAGGTGCTTGCAGTCCTGGCGATACCTGGTGGAAGACATGGTCTAAATTCTAAGTCGTTTTATAATTGTTATTTAGTCTCCGGGCTATGGTTACTCTGTAATCATAGCCCGGATTTTTTTTTGGCAATTGTTACAAATCATGCTACATCTTATTGCCGCATATCTGTACATTTGATGCTATTATTGCAGCCCATGGAGATAAAAGTACTTGCATTTGGTATTGTAAAAGAGATGCTCAGCCATAGCTCAGTAACTGTGGCATTAACCGAAGGTGCAACAGTATCAGAATTGACATTAGTACTGGCGGAAAAATATCCGGCAATCAAAAATCTGTCGTCTTTTGCTATTGCCATAAATGGATGTTACAGCACTGCAGATACACTAATCAATGCCGGCGATGAAATCGCTATAATTCCACCCGTAAGTGGTGGCTAAATTGCATCAGTATGAACAATACCATAGACATAAAAATCTCAGCGGCTCCGCTACATACACAGGCGTGTATAGATTGGGCTATGTCGCCACACTGCGGGGGCATTGATGTCTTTATAGGCACGGTACGCAATGCTACCAAAGGGAAGAATGTAATCCGGCTGGAATTCGAAGCCTATGAAAGTATGGCTGTAAGAGAGATGACTAAAATTGCAGCAGCCGCCTCCGCAAAATGGCCGATACACAAAATACTGATTCACCACCGCACTGGTGTGCTGTATCCCGGAGATATACCTGTTATTATTGTAGTCTCAGCAGCGCACAGAGATGCAGCCTTTGATGCCTGCAGGTATGCCATAGATACACTCAAACAAACCGTACCTATCTGGAAAAAAGAAGTCTTTGAAGATGGCGAAGTGTGGGTAGCTGCCCACCCATAAGCAATACCAATCAATACATAAAATGATAAAGTCCCTGCCGAAGCAGGGACTTTATCATTTATTAAACCAGCAAGGTGAGCATTAGTTGATTTCAACTTCTGCACCAGCTTCTTTCAGCTTAGAAGCGATATCTTCAGCTTCAGCCTTGCTAACGCCTTCTTTCACGTTCTTAGGTGCGCCGTCAACCAGTTCTTTTGCTTCTTTCAGACCAAGACCAGTAAGGTCTTTTACTGTTTTTACTACGTTCAACTTAGAAGCTCCTGCACTTTTCAACACTACGTTGAATGCAGTTTTCTCTTCAGCAGCTGGTGCATCAGCACCACCACCTGCAGCAGCTACAACTGTAGCAGCAGCTGGCTCTATGCCATATTCTGTTTTTAATACGTTTGCCAGTTCCTGTACGTCTTTTACAGTAAGGGCTACTAATTGTTCGGCTAATGCTTTGATGTCTGCCATTGTATTACTTTTTTGTTTGTGTTTAAAAATTGTTTGTGTTTGTTACTTGTTTTCTACTTGTAACTATATATTGACTTGGAAGCCGGTTTTAATGTGGAAATTAGAAAATATGCAAATGTGCAAATTCCTTCATTCCGTTTTCTGATTCTTACTTACCTCCTGACTTTGAACTAATTACGATCTTCGAAAGAATTTTTATTACTTCTTCACAAAGTGATTTTAGCTTTAAATCTGATGGTAAATGAGCACTCTCTTCGCAAAGAAATAACCAGTAGTGTGTTTCGTTAGCTTCTTTTAACGCAATTTTCATTTTATGAATGAAATCCGCCCTGCTTTCAGCTTGCTGGCTTTCTGCAACCAATGCTCCTACAGCAGTTCCGCTGCGAAGTATTTGTTTAGCTACCACATATTTCTTTTGACTTTCGAGTAACTCTGAAAAATCAATTATTGACAAAGCAAATTCAAAAGATTTGTCTACTGCAACATTTCCATTTCCTAACTCTATCATTTCAAAGAACTATTTATTAATGCGATTAACTAATGTGCTAATGCGAAAATCAACAATGTGCTAATGCCCTTCATTCTTTTAATTCTTTTTCTCGCACTGGGCATTTTCACATTTCCACATTGACACATTCTCACATTAATTATGCTTCTGCTTTCTGCTCGTGGTGGTGCAACAATGCAGCCAATACGCGTTTAGCAGGAGATTGCAGCAATCCGATAACCTCGCCGATAAGCTCGTGCTTCGTTTTGATTTTGGTAAGATTCACCAGTTCGTTATCGCCGGTAAATACATCTGTACCTATCATTGCTGCTTTCAGCACTGGCTTCTCCTTGTTCGTCTTACGGAACGAGGTAAGTATCATTGCAGGCTCTTTAGGCGAATCAGAGAACATAAGCGCAGTAACGCCATGCAATGATTCATAGATACCTGCATATTTGTCGTCATTAAAGCTCTCGAGTGCTTTTTTGACAAGGGTATTTTTTGCAACCTTTATTTCTACATTTTTTTCGAAACAAAGCCTGCGGAGCTTACTCACCTGTTCTACCGTAAGAGATTCGGTATTGGTGATATAAAAATTGCTGTACTGGGTAAATTTAGCCTTCAGTACTTCTATTGCTTCGGTTTTTTGAGCAGGAGTCATTTTTTTAAATTTGAAAATTTGAAAATGTGGAAATGCGAAAATTGTACTTAGCTCACCACCTGTTTTCAAATACGTTATTAATTTTTGTTTCTTTCTGTGCTCCGGGATATTTGCATATTAGCACATTGCCCCATTAGCACACTATTATTAGCCTACAGACTTAGTATCAATGCTCAGTCCGGGACTCATAGTCGATGCCAGGCTTATACCTTTCAGGTAAGTACCTTTAGCCGTTGCGGGCTTCATACGAACCAGCGTATTGATAAGCTCCTGAGCGTTTTCGGCCAGTTTACCCGAGTCGAAAGATACCCTGCCTATAGAGGCATGTATAATACCTGCTTTGTCTATTTTGAAGGCTATTTTACCACCCTTTACTTCTGTAACCGCATTGGCTACATCGTTGGTTACGGTACCTGTTTTAGGATTGGGCATCAGGTTACGTGGTCCCAGTATTTTACCCAGGCGGCCTATCTTAGGCATCACCGATGGAGTAGCTACTATCACGTCTACATCTGTCCAGCCACCTTCTATTTTAGATACAAACTCATCAAGACCCACGAAATCGGCTCCTGCTGCTTTTGCTTCTGCTTCTTTGTCTGGTGTACAAAGCACGAGTACACGCTTTGTTTTACCGGTACCGTGTGGCAGTGTTACTGTACCACGGATAGCCTGGTCAGCTTTCTTAGGGTCTACACCCAGGCGGATATGAACATCCACCGAGCTGTCAAATTTGGTGAGGTTAATCGTCTTCACCACATTGGCTGCTTCTGCCAATGTATATTGCTTATTTTTATCGAGTTTAGCTTCTACAGCTTTTCTTTTTTTAGTGATTGCCATTGTCAGTTCTTTAATAAAGTAAAAAATACTGTTGCGGATAGCTTATGCGCCATTACTTAACAGTGATGCCTTCCGGGGGTGTTCCTTCTACAGTGAAACCCATGCTACGTGCTGTACCGGCTACCATGCTCATAGCACTGGTAAGGGTGAAGCAGTTGAGGTCAGACATTTTATCCTTGGCGATTTCTTCTACCTGCGACCAGGTTACTTTACCTACCTTCTGGCGGTTTGGTTCCTTAGAGCCTTTTGGTTGTTTGGCAAACTCCATCAACTGTACAGCAGCAGGAGGTGTCTTGATTACGAAATCAAAAGACTTGTCTGTGTAAACGGTAAGAGTTACGGGAAGTACTTTTCCTACTTTATCCTGCGTACGAGCGTTGAACTGCTTGCAGAATTCCATAATGTTGACGCCTTTAGAGCCGAGCGCCGGGCCGATTGGTGGGGCAGGATTTGCTGCGCCGCCTTTTACCTGTAGCTTTACTAAGCCACTGATTTCTTTAGCCATGTTTAATTTTTTGGTGTTAACGATGCTTTTTACACTGTCTCTGTCACCCACAATCCCAATGAAGGGATTTTAAGTAGCAGATACAGCCGAAGTATCTCCCATGCAACCTTAATAAAAGAGCAAAATGAGAATTGGAGTGCGAAGGTATGAGAAAAAATTAAAACGAAAAAATAAAAACGAAAAAAATTCTAATACCGGGGGAATGTGGAGGATAAGAAAATGACATTAGAAATAAAGGCGGTTATGAAAAATTAAAACCTACAGTTTCTGTATTTTTATAATGTTTTCAATTTTTGTGATATCTACAAACGCTCTTGTTGTGCACAAATTCCTACTTTTCTTGCTTTTCCCGTCTTTGAGGTATATTTACACTTATAATAAATAGAAGACGAAATGAACAAAAAGCTAAATCTCAAATGGGCAATCCCGGTTATAGCCATGAGTACACAGTTGATAACAGGTTGTGGCAGCGGCGATACTGCTAACACTAAGACCAAAACGGACACCGTAGCAGTGGCAGATGGGTATGACGAGAATTTTGTAACAGAGGCGCAGTCATTTGCCGACCTTCAGCTACTGCGCTACCAGGTGCCGGGCTTCAACAGCCTGAGCCTGCAGCAGAAAAAACTGGCTTACTACCTATACGAAGCCGCACTGTGTGGCAGAGACATAATATATGACCAGAAAAGCAAGGACGGTCTGCTGCTGCGCAAAACTATAGAAGTGATTTTCGACACATATAGGGGCGACAAGATCAGCGAAGACTGGAAAAAACTGGAAACTTATAGCGGCAAGTTCTGGTTCAGCAATGGCAACTACCACCATTACAGCAATGTAAAGTTTGTGCCTGAGTGCTCTTACGAATACTTTGAAACGGTGCTAAAAAACAGTGATACACTACGCCTGCCACGGGAAGCCGGCGAAAGTACGGAAGCTTTCCTTGCCCGCATCAAGCCTATGATGTTTGATGCCAAATACAAGCCAAAGCTGGTAGACCTGCGCCCAAACATTGACAACATAGCAAGCTCTGCCAACAACTTCTATGAAGGAGTAACACAAAAAGAGGTAGAAGCATTTTATGCCGGATTTGACGGCACAGGCAATGCACCCTCATGGGGGCTCAACAGCAAGGTGGTAAAAGAAAACGGTAAAATAGTAGAGAAAACATGGAAGAGCGGTGGCATGTATGGTGCAGCTATAGACAAAATAGCCGGATGGCTGGAGAAAGCCGCCGGCGTAGCCGAAGACTCAATGCAAAAAGCATCGCTGGACCTGCTGGTGAAGTATTACAGAACAGGCGACCTCAAGACATTTGACGACTACAGCATAGCATGGGCAAAAGACACCGGCTCCCGCATAGATGCGGTAAATGGATTTATAGAAGTATACATGGATGCCATAGGCAAGAAAGGCAGTTTCGAAAGTACTGTTTCGCTCAAGGACATAGAAGGCACTAAAAAGATAGAAACCATAGCCAAAGAGGCGCAATGGTTTGAGGATAACTCTCCTATAATGAAGGAGCATAAAAAAGAAAAAGTAGCAGGCATTACCGGCAAGGCAATAACGGCAATAGTAGAGAGCGGCGATGCTGCACCCAGCACACCCATAGGCATCAACCTGCCCAATGCTGAGTGGATACGCAAGGAGCATGGCTCCAAGTCTGTGTCGCTGAGCAATATAGTGTATGCCTACAATGTGGTAAGCGCCAAAGGCGGACAAACTGCTGAGTTTGTAGTGAATGATACTGTACTTGAAAGAATGAAAAAACATAGCGCTCTTGCTTCAGACCTGCATACTGATATGCACGAATGTATCGGGCATGCATCGGGCAAGCTGAACCCCGGCGTAGCCACTACCGACATAACCCTGAAGAACTACGCAAGTTGCCTGGAAGAAGCCCGCGCAGACCTGGTGGCACTCTACTTTATCTACGACCAGAAACTCGTAGACTTGGGTGTGATGCCCAGCCTGGAAGTAGGCATGGCAGAGTATGACAGCTATATAATGAATGGCATGATAACACAACTTACCCGCCTGAAGCCGGGAGAGCAACTGGAAGAAGCACATATGCGCAACCGCGCACTGGTGGCTCGCTGGGCATTCGAAAAAGGCAAGAAAGACAATGTGATATCGATGATAAAAAAGAACAACAAAACCTATGTGCAGGTCAATGACTACGGCAAGCTGCGGGTGCTGTTTGGCGAACTGCTGCGCGAGATACAGCGCATAAAATCAGAAGGCGACTACAAAGGTGGCAAAGCACTGGTAGAGGGCTATGGCGTAAAGGTAGACCCTGTGCTGCACAAGGAAATACTGGAGCGCTATGCAACCCTAAACCTGAAACCCTACAAAGGTTTTATACAACCCAAACTTGTACCCATAATGAATGGCAATGATATCACCGATGTGAAAATTGAATACCCGGATAACTTCTTTGGACAAATGATGGAGTATGGAAAGAACTATTCCTTCCTGCCTGTGAAAAACTAATTTTTCAATGGCATTAATTCAAAAGAAATCAACCAGATAGTCATGTAACAAAAGATCAGGATCCATTTAGCAGACATAATCTTTGTGCACTCCGGTTTATTAAAAGCAGACAGTTGAACGTTTTAGTATACCAACTTTGTGCTCCTTGTGCCCTTTGTGGTGAAACTCTTGTATATGACCAACTCTATTTGCATTTGTGTTGAAATAATGACATTGTTTTTACCCTACAGAGAATGAAGAAAGAAACAAACCTGACCGGCGGAATATCGGAGCCTGAAAAGGTAGATACTTTCATGTCCGCACTCGACTATCCGTTGGCTGATGTGGCGCAGTATTTGAGGACATTTATTCTGAGTATAGACAAACAAATAGGCGAAGGAATTTACTGGAACGCTCCTGTATTCTTCTTCACCGGAAGAATGAATCCATTTAATCCCAAAGATTATAAGCGGTACATAGTGGGCTTCAACCTTTTTCAGAAAGACTGTCTTCGCCTTGTTTTTTTAAGGGGAGCCAGCGCCAATGACACATCTGGCCTGCTCACCGGCGACTACAAAGACGGCAGGCGGCTGGCATCGTTTAAAAGTATTGAAGACGTAAAAAGCAAGGAAAAGGACTTGAAAAAAGTAATAAAGTCCTTGTTGAAAATAATAGATGAATAATACGCAGTTGTGGCACACCTCCAAAGTGTGCCACAACTATATATACCTAAGATTTTCACCATTCATATCAGATTCATCCCAATACTGTATGTGCTTTGCGGCCTTTGCGTGTATTTCACATATTAAGTGTCTCTGCGCCTTTGCGAGGAACTTTTCTTGCGAGCTGATTCAATTTTCCTACTTTACCGCAGCCTCGCTCAATGCCTTGCTTAGCAGCTGGCGATACTTGGGCGCATTTACAGAGTCGCCCATAAACCGGTAAATGTTACTCATACTCATGTATACATTGGGTGGCTGGTTGGGCTGTATTCTTATAGCACGCAGGTAAAACTGCTCTGCCTCCCTAAACATTCCTTTATTGCCGTGCGCAGCACCTATATTTGTAAGCGCATCTGCATTGAGACTGTCTATTGCCAGTGCCTCAGACAGCACTTTTATCGCTTCATCTAGCCTGCCGGCGCGCAAAAACACACCTCCCAAATTCACCCTTGCCTGTACATGTTGTTTATCAATGCGCACAGTGTTTGAGTAAGATGCAATCGCAGAATCCGTATTCCCTACAAACTCATGTGCATAACCCTGCAGCAGGTATACATCTCCGTTGTTGGGCAGTATCTGCAGACTCTTCCTGAATCCCTCAATCGCATTTTCGTAGAGCTCCCTTTTCACCGCAGGGTCTGGCTCCTTACTTATCATCTTGGTATACTCTACCCCCAGCAGGAAGTCGG
>JAIOYR010000110.1 GCA_021740995.1 Taibaiella sp. | reverse complement strand
TCACCCCGAGGAGTTGTCTGCACTTATTAAGAGTGCTAAACGATTGTTTCCCGGTCGCAGGTGTGTGGTGGCATTTCAGCCGCATTTATTCAGCCGCACCCGCGATCTGGCAGATGGTTTTGCGGCCAGTCTGGATATGGCAGATGAGGTTATTTTGCTGGATATATATCCGGCACGTGAATTGCCGATGGAAGGCATTACATCTGAAACGATAACATCAAGAATGTCCAATCCGGCACATACTATATTGTCAAAAGATGGGCTGATAGAATATGTGCGTAATGCACCTATCGACCTGCTGATTACAGCGGGTGCCGGGGATATTGATAAATTGACACAAACTATAAAACAACTGTTACAGAATAAATAATGGAAGTGAAGCGCAAAATATCGATACGAAAAATACTACAGGTGTTGCTTACCATCACGGTGGCTGCCGGTTGTATTGTCGCTATGGTAAGCGCATCTACTATTGAAGGTGAGCGACCGCTGAAGTCGCTGCCGCTAATACATATCAGCAACGACAGGAAATATCATTTTATTGAGCAAAAGGAAATAATGAACCTCGCCATCTATAACCGCAATATCGACATTTTGCATACTCCGGTATCCCGGCTGGATGCGCATGGTATAGAGCAGGCTATAATGAAAGATCCCTGGGTGGCCGAGGCGCAGGTGTTTATAGACATCGACAGGGCTATGCATATCTATGTTACTCAGCGTGTGCCGGTTGCACGCATCTTCCGGAAAGATGGTACCAGCTATTACATGGATAGCACTTTGCACACTATGCCTTTGTCTGATAATTATACCTATTATACAATGGTGGTAACTAATGCGCCTGACTTGAATGACGACAGTGCGGGTATTGGTCTAAGAAAACAAATAGCAACATTGCTGAAAACGATAAATGTAGACAGTTTCTGGAGTGCCCAGGTGTCGCAGGTCGTCATAGATTCTGCGGGCATGTTTGAGTTGATTCCTGTTTTGGGCAATCAGCGTATTCTTTTTGGCGACACATCTTGCATGAAGGAAAAATTCAGCAATCTGCTTACATTTTACAATAATGTGCTAAACAGGATAGGCTGGGACAAGTACCAAACGATTGATCTGAGGTTCAGGAATCAGGTTGTTGCGGCTCCTTCTCTGCCTTACAAGGGGCCGGTTGATAAAGCCGTTGCAAAAATGAACTGGATTACAAGCATAGAGGTCACAGAGGCACAAAAGCGTCTGGAGGATTCTTTGCGTATAGCCACTACAAAAGTAGCAGGGGTAACGGCTAAGAGCCAATCTGTAGCGGGGAAGTCCCTTCAGGCCGGAAACACAAAAACACAGGTCTCTGCGAACAGCAAGGCGAAAACTGCAGGTGCAAAAGTGGCAGCATCGCAAGGCAAATCAAATCTAAAAGATGCAGCAGCTAAAAAGGAAATAAAGTCAGGTAATACAACCCTTTCAAAATCGGAAGCAGCTAATAAGAAAAACGCGGATGTACAAAAGAAGCCGGTGCTAAGTGGTAGGGAAGGAACGAATAGTAATAGGCCTGTAAAAGATAACACTGCTGATAGACTTACGGGAAATAAGAATAATTCAGCTAAAAAGCCAGACTTAAAAGATAAGGCTCGAAAAAAGCCGAACACGGTAGCGGGTACTAAAAAAGCAGTTACCAAAAACACAGCAAAGCTAAAGACTACTACTAAGTCGAAACTGGGTAAGAAAGAAGACAAAATGAAAAATAAGGAAAAAGGAAAGGTAAAAGATAAAAAGAGTGAAAAACAAAAAACAACCACATCACCAAAATATACTTATCCTGAAAACAAAGGGCATTAACAGTTGTTTAAAATTCAAAGCATTATGAGCAAAAAAGTACAACCCATTGTCGTAGGTCTGGATATCGGTACCACCAAAGTGGTAGCTATTGCAGGCAGAAAAAACGAGTTCGGTAAGCTGGAAATTCTCGGCTTTGGTCGTGCCGATTCAGAGGGGGTGAACCATGGAGTGGTCATTAATATTGAACAGTGCGTTCATTCTGTGGAGTTGGCTATCCGCCGCTGTCTGGAGAATAATCCCCTGCTTACTATTGGTGAGGTGTATGTGGGTATTGCCGGTAAGCACATCAAAAGCATGCAGGCGCAGGGTAGCCGTGTGCGCACTAATGTGGAAACAGAAATCAGCAAAGACGACATAGACCAGCTCCTGCGCGATCAGCATAGAACCTATCTGCCTACCGGCGACCAGATAATAGACATTATTGCACAAGACTATACAGTGGATAATATTCCCGACATCGTAAATCCTATCGGTATGAGTGGTGTTAAGGTCGGTGCAAACTTTCATGTAATCACCGGAGATAGCACCGCTATCCGCAACATAAAACGTTGTGTAGACCGATCCAATCTTAAGCCCTGCGATCTCGTGCTTCAGCCGCTTGCTTCAGCTGCAGCAGTTATGAACGACGAAGATATGGAGGCGGGTGTTGCTATCGTAGATATTGGTGGTGGTACTACCGATATGGCTGTCTTTTGCGATGGGATACTCAAACATACAGCAGTAATACCTTATGCAGGGGTCAATATCACTAATGACATTGTTAACGGTATGCGGGTATTGCGCTCTCAGGCAGAGCAAATGAAGGTGAAATATGGAACAGCGTTGGTAAACGAAGCCAATCGTAGCTCCTACATTACTATTCCCGGACTGAGAGGCCTGCCGGCAAAAGAGGTTTCAGTAATCAACCTCGCCAACATCATACAGGCTCGAATGGAAGAGATTCTGGAATATGTGATGTTTCACATCAGGCAGATAGGTCTCGAGCATCGTTTGCATGGTGGTATCATTCTTACCGGTGGTGGTGCGCGGCTTAAGCATCTTACACAGCTCACAGAATATGTAACTGGGCTTGGTGCCAGAATCGGGTATCCCAATGAGCATTTGGCTGTGGGGCACAACGATGCGCTTATGAGTCCAATGTATGCCACTTGTATCGGACTTATACTTCGTGGCTATCACGATTATGATAGCGGTCGCCTGGAGTTCACAGGTGCAGGTGCTAATTACTTACGGGTATCTCTCGATGAACCCCTGATAATTGAAGCAGTCGAAGAAGAACAGCTATTTTCCGAAGAAGAAGAAAAAAGTGAAGAAGGTAGTACTGGTAAGACCTGGGATAAAATTAAGGCTCGTCAGGATACGCTCAAAGAACTTTTCGACAGATTAAGAGGCAAGTTCATGGAGTTATTCGAAGATTTGGATGATAAGGAGCTGGAATAAATCTGGCTTATTCAATTCCAGAGAGTTTGCATAGAAATTTACAAAGACCATTACTTTAAATACACAACTTAAAAATTAATTACTAACCCACTTAAAAAACAGGACATGATACATTTCGAAATCCCAAAAAATCAGTCATCTATCATCAAAGTGATAGGAGTAGGCGGCGGTGGAAGCAATGCCGTTAATTACATGCACAGCCTCGGGATAGATGGCGTAGATTTTGTTGTTTGTAACACAGATTCACAAGCCCTGGCACTTAGCCCGGTTGCCAACAAGGTACAGTTAGGGCCCCACCTTACACAGGGTTTGGGCGCCGGCGCTAATCCTGAAATTGGTAAGCAATCTTGCGAAGAGAGTCTGGAGGACGTAACAAAAATCCTGAAGGTGAACACGCGTATGGCATTTATTACCGCAGGGATGGGTGGTGGTACCGGTACAGGCGGAGCGCCCGTAGTATCAAAGATTTGCCGCGATTTGGGCATTCTTACTGTTGGTATTGTTACTACTCCTTTCACTTACGAGGGTAAGAAACGCATGAAGCAGGCGCAGGAAGGTATAGACCGTATGCGCGATCATGTAGATACAATTCTAATTATTTCTAATGATAAGTTGCGTCAGCAATTTGGCAACCTTCCTTTTACCAAAGCTTTCGCAAAAGCAGATGACATTCTTGCCACAGCCGCCAAGTGTATCACTGACGTAATCACATCTACCGGACAGATAAATGTCGATTTCGCAGACGTTTGCACTGTAATGAAAAATGGTGGTGTTGCTATATTGGGCAGTGCTACTGCTACCGGTGAAAATCGTGCGCTGCAGGCGGTAGAAGAGGCGCTTAACTCTCCTCTGCTTAATGACAATGATATTCGTGGTGCCAAGTGGTTGTTGCTTAACATTACTTCATCTGCCGGCGAGTTTGAGCATACTATGGATGAGGCAGAAGCAATACAAGCCTATGTACAGATGCAGGCCGGAGATAATTGCGATGTTATTTTGGGTATGGGGCACGACCCGAACCTTGCCGACAGAATTTCTGTAACTGTTATTGCTACAGGTTTTAATTATCGCGAAATCAATGTGGAATTTCCGGCAAGAAAAAGTGAGCCGGAAAAAGTAGTAGTAACCCTTAGTTCCAATAATGACGAGGTTGAAACACCTGTATATGAAAACACTTTCTCTGACTATAATGTAGAAAACCTTGCTCCGGTACTTATTGAGCACCAACCTGAGCCGGTTGCCGCATATACACCGGTTGTTGAGCCGGAACCCGTTGTTGAGCGCGAGCACTTTGTCTTAACTTTAGATGAAGAACCAGTTATTCAGGAGCAAATTATTCAGGAACAAACCGTATATATCCAGGAACAACCACGTCAACAGGAATCTGTTTATGAATTTACCGCCAAAGCAGAAGAGCCGGTACGTGAGCCAGCTCGTGAACCGGTAATTATGAAAATTGGGGAACGTATATTGAGTGAAGATGAAATAGAGGAGAAAAGAAGATTTGAAGAACAAAAAAAGGCTTTCGAAGACCGTGCAAACAGATTGCGCAGTTTAAGCATGAATATCAGAGGTAATGATAGCGGAGATGAAATAGAATCCGTACCGGCTTATATGCGTAAAAACATGTCTATCGAAAATCCTCAGGCATCTTCTGATTCTTTTTACAGTGGTTATACTGTGGGTATGAATAAGCCACAGGAGAATGGGCAGGCAGGAATTCAAACAATTAATACTTTTTTAGGGGGTAACAAACCCGATTAGAAACAGGTTTCACTTTTTTGCAAAATAGCCGCTCAATCATTGGAGCGGCTATTTTGTTTATCATATATGGTTTATGTCTTTATATTTTGGTGTCAGTTTTTTCTTTTTTCAAAGAAAATAGTCCTATTCTTCTATTTTTACTTTTTTGTAATATTTATTTCAAAATTACATAATTAATGTTCTAATGATTAACACATGTTTTTTACTGTAGGATATTTGATTTTTTCCTTTTTTGAAGAAAAAAGTAGTCAAAAACCCAAACCAAATAGCAAAAAATGCTGTCTAAAGGTGAGTGCTTCGTTCAATATTAACAAGTATCAAATTTGCGTTTTGCTGTTTTGGATTATGTGCCAATGTTGTTATATTTACTTTTTGGATTTTTATTGTTTTTGTCTTTTTTGTTTGTCTAAACGGACACAGGCTTAAAATATAATTGTTATGAAGAAAAATTTCCTTGTTCTACTGTTGGTTTTTATCTCTTTAGGTTTTTTCAAGCCAGTATCTGCGCAGTTGATAGGTATCAACTGTTTTCTCCAGGGCCAATGGCTGGAGGTAGGTGTAAATCAAATGGGGGGCTTTGGAACGTGTGGCTCACCTCTTACCTACCATACACATGGTGGGTTCGGATTGTTGCCTCCTATCACTCCCGGTGCAAATATGGATGCGTCCTACGACTGGGGGCGTGATGGTTGGACGGTAGGTTCTCCCGCTTGTGCAGGTCCCTATACACAGCCTGGTTATCCACAGGAAGGCTGGTCAATAGAGGTTGCCGGTACCGAATATCGCAATGGCGGTTGGGGCGGTGCTTGTGGTCCTGCATTCGCAGTACCCGGCGGCCACACCGGATATACCAATGTGGGCGGTAGAATGACGGAATACTGGAATGGAAATATCGCTGGTCTCAATATCAGAGCAGAAACCAGAGTAGACACTTATGCTTCCTGGGCGGTTATTACTGCTGTAATTCGTAATACTACTGCAGCACCAATACCCAACGTGTTTTATCAGCGTACCAATGACCCTGACAATGCTTCATTGTGGGGTGGTGGCTCTTCTACCAGAAACAGAATCGTACATCAGAATGAAGATGCAAGACACAGAGTTCTTGCAACTTCTCACGGCGAATCCGGAATATTTAATGCTACAAACAGTTTTATGGCATTGGGTACCAAAGATTGCCGCGCCAGATGTTCATTTATATCTGGGCTTGCACCTTCATCCCGCCCCTCTTTGATGTGGAACGGAATAGTGTCTGGCGCAGGTGGAGCAGGGTTATCTACAACTACAATGAACATGTGGGTTTTGGGCGCCACTAATTATACCGATCAGGGAATGACCCTTATCTACAATCTGGGCACTATAGCTGCCGGAGATAGCGCTATTATTTCTTACGCTTACATTTACAATGGCGCTTCCAGCATAGATAGTGCTTTCCCTGACCCTCGAATCGTAGTTGGTGGTATTGCATATCCGGTTGTTCCTCCTCCTCATCCGAACAATGATACATTCGATGTTTGTGCTTATCCGGGTATGACTACACTTCCGGTAGATATATTGAATGCAGAAGATAAATGCTGGAGCTGGAGCAAATGGACCTGGTCTCCGTCTCTGGGACTTGCTGCTACTACCGGTGCACACAATATAATAAACACCACTGTTCTGCCTCCGGTTATTACCTACACTATTACCGGTACAGATAGTGCCTTTGGTATGTATAGCTGTAATATGAAGACATTTTATCTTACTATTCACACCTGCAATGGTGCCGAGGCTAACAGCCCTTGCGTAGGCGATACCCTATGGCTCAATGCTCCCGGCGATTCTACTGCAGCAACTTATCAGTGGTATGGTCCTGCGCCATCTACTGCGGTGTTTGCTACCACACAAAAGACATTTTTATTCCCTGCTACGGCAGCTATGAGCGGTACTTATTCGGTTATTAAGACGGTAGGCGGTATGCCGGATACTTCTATTACTATCGTTACCATACGGCACAAACCCACAGTATGGGCTTCAAGCAATTCTCCATTGTGTATAGGTGGTGCTACTCCTTTATTACTTACATCGGTCAGCGACTCGCCCAGTGTTACCTATAGCTGGACAGCTACGCCACCTCCTTTTGTGTCATCTTTGCAAAATCCTACCATATCCGGTTTCAGTGCCAGCGATACGGGTTGGTATCAGGTGGTAGTTACATCGGTCTTCGGCTGTAAAGATACAGCACGTGTGCGGGTATCTCTTGCTGAGGTTCCTCCGCCGCCTACTGTTACTGCTGTAACGCCATATTGCCAGAACGATCCGTTTGTTCCTTTTGTGATCACGGGTGTTGTTCCGGGTGGCGTGGTGCTGTGGTATGGCTCGCCTACGGGTGGTGTTGGTACCAGCACCGTTCCGGTCATCAACACATCAATAGTGGGTCTTACTACATTATACTTCAGCCAGAAGATAGGCAGTTGTGAAGGGCCGCGCGATTCAATAAAGGTGCGTGTGAATCCGATACCGGCTCCAATCATCGGACCGTCCGGAGTTTGCCAGTATTTCACTATTACGCTCACCAATCCTACGCCCGGAGGCGTATGGTCCAGCAGCAACCCCGCTGTTGCTACTATAGACCCGGGTACCGGCTTGCTGTCGGGTCTTACCGGCGGTACCGTTACTATTAGCTACACACTGCCTACAACCTGTCGCCGCACTACAGTGGTGACGGTACATGCGAAACCGGCACCTCCTACCTTTGGTCCTCACCGTGAGTGCCAGTATGTACCAGGTCGTTCGGCAACGGCAACCGGAACTAACCTTACCTGGTATGGATTGGGTGTAACGCCCGGAACACTGATACCACCAACACCCAATACGGATACATTGCCAGGTGTATATAATTATTATGTAACACAGACGTCATCATTTGGCTGTGTGAGTGATAGTGCTACGTATCCGGTTCGTATATATCCGGAGCCTGCTGCCCCTATAGTTAGCGATACAGTATATTGTCAGGGAGTACAGGCACCACCACTTACGGCTGTAGGTACCGGCTTGCTGTGGTATGTATCTGCAACAAGTACGCCTGGCAGTGCTACCGCACCTACCCCAAGCACACTTAGCCCCGGTATGAAGACATTCTATGTAACACAAACAATAGACCTTTGCGAAAGCCCAAGGGCGGGTCTGAACGTGACAATACTGGATACTCCTGACTTCAAGATAACCCCTGAGAAACCATGGGTATGTCAGTTCGATTCAATAAGTTTGAATTATACAGGAGGAGTACCTGCCCCACCTGCCACCTATTTCTGGCAATTGCCTACTGGTGGTTCGTTTGTAAATGGTACAATGTCTGACCAGAAAGATGTGGTAGTTAAGTTCGATTCGGCACGTGGTCAGCATTGGGTATATCTTACTGTATCAAACTACGGCGGCAAGTGTGCAGCCACAAACAGAGTAAATATCAAAGTAGTACCATCGCCTAGCGCACACATGTATGTGAAGCCTGATATTTGTCTGGGCGATACGATAACACTGGCACTTACAGACAGAAGTGCGAATGCATACAAGTATACATGGCTGATAGATGGTTTGCCAATGCTGGGCTCGCCTGTAGTAAACATAGTATCTGCAAATTCGAACACGGGCGGACCATTTGTAATCAGCTGGCACGAGAAGGGCAGACACATTCTGAACGTACAGGGGTTCACAACAGAGGGCTGTAAGTCGCTAATCACAGCAGATACAATAAATGTACACGAGTTGCCGGATGCAAGTTTTGATTTCATAACAAATACCAAGAAGTTGTGTATCGAAGACAGCGTACTGTTCAAGGCAGTGAAGCAAGATTACAGTTGCACTTACAAGTGGGAGCCTGAGCATTTCTTTACTAACGACAACCGTCCTGAGATATGGGGCAGGGTAGAGCAGGCTCGCAGTATGGTGATGCTAACAGTAACAGATCCGTTCGGATGTACCTCAAGGTTCAGCAAGCAGATCAATCCTGACCAGTGCTGCACGGTATCGTTCCCGAATGCGTTTTCACCAAACGATGATGGCAAGAATGATCGGTTCCGTCCTATATTCGCCGGCTACCGCCGTTTCCACATATTCCGAGTGAGCAACCGTTGGGGTCAAACAGTATTCGAGAGCGCCAATACAAATCCGTCATGGGATGGTAAGTACAACGGAGTACCACAGGATATGGGTGTATACTTCTACTACCTGAAATATGATTGTGGTGGCAAGACGTTGGAAGCGAAGGGTGATGTAACCATCATCAGATAATCAATAAGCAATTAAGTAATTATACAAGAACACCATCACAGTAATTGTGGTGGTGTTCTTGTTTTTGGGTGGTT
>JAIOYR010000109.1 GCA_021740995.1 Taibaiella sp. | reverse complement strand
GGATTAAAAATTAGCACCTGTGTTATTCTTTGGAATGATTCGGGTCTTTTTTTATTGACACATTTTACAAAATTCTTGCATCATATTTCCACTGTAAAGTCCTTGCTTACTGATTATCGCAAATTTCATTATATTGCATTAAATCAAAGAAATAAACAGCATTGCGTAAATATCCATTTCTCATATACATACTGGCATTACTGTTTTGTAGTTTTTTTGCTTCTGCTCAACACCCTTATTTTTATACCCTTAACGATGATAATGGTCTTCCGTCAAACGAAGTATACGATCTGCAGCAAGATGATTTCGGGTACATGTGGATAGGATGCGATGCAGGACTTTATAGATACGATGGTTTTAAATTCCAACGCTACAAAAACACTTATCAGAATGCAGTTGCCATTTCGGGCTTACGACTCTCTAAAGACAAAAAAATGTTCTGCCAGAATTTTTTCGGGCAGCTGTTCTATGCTGAAGACGATAGCATGGTCTTGTTTGCAGATTTGAAAGAACAGGTCAAGTCTCATCCCGAATACACAATTGACAAAGACAGAAATGTATTGATTGGATTACCTAATGGCATTCTTATATATCGGGCAGATGGCAGAAAAGAAATATTGTTCAAAAACAACCTTTCTGTCAATGAAATAGAGGTAACAGATAACGGAGATGTTTATGTACTGGATTTAGTAAGAGGACTTTTTCGGATTACAAAAAATAGAAGGGGTGACTATGCTTTAACGCAATTAAAGACGGACAAAAAAGTCTTTAGAAACAATGGATATGCTTTTAGGAAATTCGGAAATTCACTGTTCATATTATCTACGCGAAACAATAACCATAATAACCATTTTATAGCAGAAGTAGTAGGAGATAGCACAAGAATAATCAGAACAATACAAGCAGGAAGTATTGCTGAATTTGTATACACTATTGCACTTATAGAAGGGAAGTTATGGTTATGTACTTCTAATGGCGTTTATACTTTGGGGCTTGACGGAGAATATGAAAACAGATACTTTCCCGGCGAAAAAATATCAGATATTTTCGTAGACAGGGAGGGGGCATATTGGTTCTCTTCACTGCAAAATGGCATCTTCGTTATCCCACAGCTCAGCCTGATGTTGCTAAACACCAATAGTTCTGCACTGAAAGACAATAACATCACAGCATTAAAAGGCAATAAGTCTGAGGGTGTATTTTTAGGTACATACACCGGTGATATCTATCTATTTTCTCCAACTAGTGATCAGTTTGAGCTATTCCCCAAAAACAACAAAAATCTCTACCGCAATGTTACATCCATAATTTCGTTTAATGACCACACATTGCTGGCCGGACGGGGCGGAATATCAGTAATAAACATTAATACCAAATCTGAAGAAAACTACTCATCTGTATACGTGAGAGATATGGCCATGGTGCACGACAGCCTCATTTGTGTTTCTACACAAAGCATAAATGCTATCAGCAATGTTTCAAGTCTTGTGAAAGACAGGTTGTATCAACCCTTAATATTAAAAGACATTTCAGGAAAAAAGGTTTGTTACGATAAAGCAGGCTCAAAGTTGTGGGTGACCATCAATGAGGGACTTGCTACATTAGAAGGAGGTAATTTCACGTTGTTCAAGATTGGCGGAAAGCCGGTATTTTGCAATGCACTTTATGCGGATACTACCGGCCTGTGGGCAGGGACAGTGTCAGATGGTGTATATAACATCAGAAATGGGAAAGTATCACTACACCTTAACAATAATAACGGTCTTATTGGAAACAACATTAAGTGTATGACCTCCCGCAACGATACACTATATGTTGCAACTGATGAATGTGTAAACATCAGGTTTCCGGACGGCTCGTTTTCTTACATCAATAACGCAAATGGAATTAACGCTAAAGAAATTAATACAATTTCTATCAGCAATCAGTATATCTACATAGGCACTATCCGAGGCTTATTCTACACGCCCGTCAGCACATATTTCACTAACAATGTTAAGCCTAATATTCGTTTATCATCTGTATACGTCGATGGCCAAAAATGTGATGTTACAAAGAAGGTATTACTTAGCTACGACAACAAAGATATACTCATCAATTTTTCAGGTACTGCGCTCAAAAGTAGGGGACGTTTTTTATACAAGTACCGCATAGCTGGATTTCAAAATGAATGGAAGCTGCAGGAAGGAAATATCAACAATGTTCGGCTTAGTCATTTGCCTGCAGGTAGCTATACTTTCGAGGTAATGGCAGTAAATGAAAATGGTATATCATCAAAAGATGTTGCGAAAATTTCTCTGGAAGTAGCTACCCCATTTTGGCAACATTGGCTTTTTTATTTGCTACTGGTAGTTGTGGCTTCATCTATGGTTACGCTGTTGTTTTTACTGAGAATAAGAACCATAAAAAGAAAAGCAGATATACGGGAGCAAATCACCAATTCTCAGCTTACTGCACTTAAAGCGCAAATGAATCCGCATTTTATGTACAATACCCTCAACTCTATTCAGGACCTGATTCTGCAAAACGACATAAAAAACACTAACTATTACCTCAGTCGTTATAGTTCGTTGATGCGCAAAATATTAGATAATTCTGATGATAAGGAAATAGAGCTTGCCGAGGAAACAGAAATATTAAAACTCTACCTGGAACTGGAACAACTGAGATTCGGAAAAGATTTCACGTTTTCTATTACTATTTCCGCAGAAATCAACAAGAATGAAGTGCAAATCCCTACAATGATCATTCAGCCTTTTGTAGAAAATGCAATAAAGCATGGCTTGCTCCATAAAAAGGGTGAAAAATCTCTTGAGATACTATTTCTCAAAGAAGGTAATAATCTCAAGTGCATCATTAGAGACAATGGTATAGGCAGGAAAAAGGCCAATGAAATAAAACAACGCTCACCAATACACCATAAGTCCTTTGCGACAAGAGCTACAGAAAAAAGACTCGAACTGATAAATATCAATCGAAAAAACAAAATTAAACTGATAATAGATGATATCTACACTGACGATAAACCTGCGGGAACTGAGGTGATTTTAGTAATTCCATTGAGCTGATACCGATTATGAACTCAAATCGACCGTTCGTGATTTGACCGGTGTTAATAATAAGTAAATAAGGTAGTTTTGGCAACTCACTTTAAAAAGTACGTTTCATTCTCAGATGAACCAGATACAAGCTATTATTATTGATGACGAAGAGCGTGCACGCAATACGCTGCGCACTTTGCTCAAAGAATACTGCCCACAGGTGGATGTTGTTGCCATGTGTGCCAATATACCTGAAGGGGTATTGAGCATAAATCAAAAGAGACCACAATTGGTTTTTTTGGATATCGAAATGCCGGAGTATAATGGTTTTGAACTGTTGTCTTTTTTTCGGGAAATTGATTTCCAGATTATATTCGTTACTGCATATAATGAATATGCGCTTAAGGCATTTGAAGTTTCCGCTGTAGACTATTTGCTGAAACCTGTAGATATTGATAAGTTGAAAATTGCTGTAGAAAAAGCCTCCAAAAGAATAGGCAATAGCAATCCACAGAATAATGTTGAAGCACTCAAGGACACGTTCAAAACCGGTCAATTCAATAAAATTGCACTTCCAGTTTCAGAAGGCCTGCTGTTTGTGGAGGTGCCTGATATAATATATCTGGAAGCTGAGGGAGCCTATACCAATGTGTGGCTTAATAATGGTTCAAAAATATTGGTCAGCAAAAAGCTCAAATTTTTTGAAGAAATACTTGATGCACGTCCCAATTTTTTCCGCTCTCACAGGTCATTTATAGTCAACATTAACTACCTGAAAAAATACAACAAAAACGACTCTTCTTTGCTGCTCGACAATGGCAAAACTGTATACATTTCCCGCGAGCGCAAGTCTGAATTTGAAGAGCAATTGAAACTAAACAAAGTAACAGTCGGGCTTTAGTTTGTAGATCAGTCTGAAAGTTCTTTTTAAAGGCAGCCATATCTGGGCTGCCTTTTACGATTTATGAATCCAAATAACCATTTCATGAATTGGGCCAATAAAGTCGACGCAGCTATATCGACTTTTGGCATGTCAACAAAATAACAATCAAAATTCAATTTTATGAAAAAGAAAATCTTTACAATTGCCGCTGGTAGTCTGGCATTTATCGCTGCTACTTTGTTAGTAAGTTTTGGTGCCAATGCTCAGACTATAAGCACTATTGCAGGCACCGGAGTGCTGGGTTATTCAGGAGATGGAGGATCAGCCACATCAGCACAGTTAAGAAATCCGGCAGGAGTAAAAACGGGTGCTGCTGGTACAATTTACATTGCTGATTATCTCAATCACCGTATCAGGAAAATTGGAGGAGGAATTATTACAACCGTTGCTGGCAATGGGGTCAACACCTTTGCAGGAGATGGTAGTAGCGCAGTTTTTGCCAGTTTAAATCAACCTGCAGGTGTCACCTTCAGTAGTACAGGAGTAATGTATATCTCCGATTATGGCAATCATCGCATCCGTAGAGTTAGCACCGGTGGTATTATTTCTACAATTGCAGGCACAGGTACCGGAGGTTACTCCGGAGATGGTGGTGCTGCTACTGCCGCCCAAATACAATTCCCTACCGGCATAAATATTGATCCATCCGGCAATATATATTTTGCAGAGCAAGGCAATAATATAATTAGAAAGATAACTATAGCTACAGGTATTATCAGTACAGTAGCCGGAAACGGCACAGCAGGTTATAGTGGTGATGGCGGCGATGCAACAGCTGCAAAACTAAACCAGCCCAAAGATGTAGTTGTTGACGCCAGTGGAAATCTCTATATAGCTGATTTTCTCAATCATTGTATACGTAAGGTAAACACATCAGGAATTATTACCACTATTGCCGGCACCAGCGGTGCAGCTTTTACAGGCGATGGTGGCCCCGCAACAAGTGCCAATCTTAATAATCCTATTAGTGTGTGGGTAGAAATAGACGGCAGCATTATCTTTTCAGACAATGGAAATGCGAGAATAAGAAGAATTTCTACATCAGGGATAATATCAACAATCGCCGGTACAGGCACTTTTGGCTATTCCGGCGATGGCGGACATCCTACTGCAGCCAATCTAAGGCCGGGTGCAGTAACCACTGATGTATCGGGCAATATTTATATAGCAGATGGCAGCAATCATCGCCTGCGCAAAATAACCCCACCACCGGTTACCATTGCCGGCTCAGCTACAGTTTGTGTAGGCAATACTGTTACACTTTCAGGCTCCGTAAGCGGAGGCACGTGGAGCAGCAGCAGCACCTCTGTTGGTACGGTTGATGCTACAGGAATAGTTACAGGTGTTGCAGTCGGTACTACTACTATTTCTTATGTTGCTGCATCAGGCACGGCTACACAGGGTGTTACAGTCAATGCGCTGCCTGATGCTATTACCGGCACAACATCTGCCTGTGTTTCCGGCTCTACCACGCTGTCAAACACCTCAAGTGGCGGCACCTGGAGCAGCAGTGCTTCGGGTACTGCAGGCATAGATGGCGCCGGTGTAGTAACTGGTGTTGCGGCGGGAACTGCTGTTATCACATATACTTTAGCAGGCTGTACAGCTACAACAATTTATACTGTAAATGCAACACCTTCAGCCATTAGTGGCACCACCACTGTTTGTATTGCAGCCACTACTGCCCTTTCCAGTGCCACCGCAGGTGGATCATGGAGTAGCAGCAGCCCTTCTGTGGCTGGCGTAGATGCAGCCGGACTAGTTACCGGTGTCACCGCCGGAACTACAAATGTTACTTACACGCTTCCCACCGGATGTCATACGTCAAATGTTATCACGGTAGTCGCCTGTGCTGTCTCTATAGACGATGTCTCAAAGGCGCGGACAGATATCAAAGTATTCCCGAACCCAGCATTCGGTTCCTTTAATATCCAGCTACCCAATGCAAACGAGGATATTACTATTACACTATCAGATGTAACAGGAAAAGAAATCGCAATTACAGCAATTAGCAACAACAATATTGTAAGATGTATTATACCCAACCTTTCATCAGGTAACTACTATCTAAAAGTGACAGCAGGAAACAACACTTTCAGAAAAATTATACAGATTGTACAGAAGTAATAAATAAGCAAACCATTTTGTAAAATATGTAAATGTTGATTGCACCCGTACCCTATCACTATTAAACTATTTAATAACATCAATCGCTTCATGTTGCTGGAGAATGTTCTCCATTGATATTCCGGATTATTCAAAGCAGCTTGCCACGATGTCGTGGCAAGCTGCTTTGAATTTGGACAAATAAAAAACCGCCCCGTAAAAAAAATTACGAAGCGGTTTCCATCCTCACAAAACTAAATTATAACAATTGTATTTATTATTTAGTGTTTCCTGCACAGTTTTATTATTTGTCAAAGTTGACCCAATTTGAGGTGCTAAACCTTACACAATTCTCAATAAAAATTACACATTTACATCAAAACTGCAATTTCCTTAATATAATTGCAATTTTATCGACTATCAACATTGAATAAGATATGCAGTAAAAAACTATTCAATAGCGTGCGGGCTCTTACTGGACAAATGCTACGTTTTTAGCGATGAGGAATATTTCAATTTATCAAAATGAATTTTATCTTTATTGGGCTAACATATATTTTCTATGGGCAGGCCGGTAGTCTTCTGTAAGACATCATACACTTTTATTACATTGCTTTTACTCTGTTGCTTTAGAGTACAGCATAGCTATGGTCAGCTACTATCGGCTGAAAATGATGAGCTGCAATTTCTCTATAAAATCGGCATTTATCTACCCCAAAACTTAAGTTACCAAACAAACATTGATACAACAGTCACTGGCGTAAAATTCAGGGTGCAAAATTTCACCAGCGAGGATTCCGATCAAATGCAAGCTAATAATAGCACATCGACTGTCACGCGGGTAAATGATTTTACTGAAGCGCTTTTCGACAAAGAAACCGACATTCTGGTCAAAAAGTTTGCGTTAATGCTGGAAATGGAACCTGATGAAATTGAAAACCTTCATTTATACAAGTTTCTTAATGACTGGTATGGTGTAAAATATAAGTATGGCGGCACGAATACTTCGGGTATAGATTGCTCAGCATTTTCTCAAAAACTATACGGTTCCATTTATACCATCAACTTATTGCGGACATCCCGCCAACAACACCGGCATTCTGAAATCATAAAGAAATATGACGATGCAATAGAGGGCGATCTTGTTTTTTTTCGGATCCACCGCTTGCGAATATCTCATGTAGGTGTGTATCTCGCAAATGGATACTTTGTTCATGCTTCACGTTCACAAGGGGTGACGATAAGCAACCTGCACGACAAATACTGGAGCAGAAGATACGCCGGCTGCGGTCGAATAGACAGGGAGACTAAAGAAGCAGCAGAGTCGGATTTTTTGCAATAGAACGGTTGTTGGTCTTGTTTTTTTATCTGGACGCTCGTTCAGGCAGGCTGCTCTTTGCTCTTCATAGATTCGATTGAATTCTAAAAAAGATCAGGTACTTACTAACTACTTAAGAGTTATACTTACTTTTGCACTCATAATGAACGACCGTTATAGCCAGCGTGGAGTGTCTGCGCAGAAAGAAGATGTACATAAGGCAGTGGCAAAGCTCGATAAGGGCTTGTTTCCCAATGCCTTTTGCAAAGTTTATCCCGATTATTGGGGCAATGACCCGGACTACTGCAACCTGATGCATGCAGATGGTGCAGGTACTAAGAGTATACTGGCATATATGTACTGGAAGGAAACCGGCGATATGAGTGTGTGGCAGGGTATCGCTATTGACAGCATAGTTATGAATATTGACGATTTGCTGTGTGTAGGAGCTACCGGCCCCTTTACTTATTCATCTACTATAGGGAGAAACAAACACCTGATACCGGGCGAAGTAATATCTGCTATCATCAATGGCACTCAGGCTTATTTTGATAAACTGAGGAATTATGGAATAGACGTACACTTTCTGGGTGGCGAGACTGCGGACGTAGGTGATGTGGTGCGCACTGTAATAGTAGATGGCACGATGGCTTGCCGCATGAGACGCGACAAACTAATTACTACAGAAAAAATGCAGGCTGGCGATGTGGTTGTTTCTCTGGCTAGTTATGGCCAGGCTACTTATGAGGACGAGTACAATAGCGGCATGGGCAGCAATGGTCTCACCAGCGCAAGACATGAGATGCTGCATAAACAATATGCCGCAAAATACCCCGAAAGCGTAGACCCTAATTTGGCGGATGAAGTAGTGTATAATGGCAAATACATTTTGGAAGATATAACCAACACCCCACTGAACATTGGTAAAATGATACTCTCCCCTACCCGCACTTATGCTCCGGTGATACTAAAGGTCCTGGAACAGCATTTTGATAAGATACATGGCATCATTCATTGCAGTGGTGGCGGACAGAGTAAATGCCTTCATTATTTACCTGCAAATTTTAGAGTAGTAAAACACAATTTATTACCTGTTCCTCCCTTATTTACCATGATACAGGAGTCGGCAGGTACAGACTGGCGGGAGATGTATCAGGTATTCAATATGGGCCAGCGGCTCGAAATATTTACAGATAAAGAAACTGCCGCCGGTATAATAGCTATTGCTGCAGGCTTTGGCATTAAGGCTCAGATAAGCGGATATGTAGAAGATGCACCTAAGAAAGAAGTAGTAATAGAAAGTCAACACGGTAGATTTGTTTATAATTAATAGTAAATACAGCAAAAAAAATTAAACAAAATTCTCTAAGTGTATTTAAAAAACAACTACCTTTATATTGTATAAAATGTACAGTATAACAATATTTTAAATTCTCAACTTAAACCATAAAAGCAAAAAAAAAATGAAAGGACTAATAATAACCGCTTTTTCCCTACTTGTATTTGGTGCTACTTACGCTCAAGACAATGATGATGATGGAAACACAAACGAAAGAAACGAACTTGACGGCAGACCAAGGATTGATCGCCGTATGAATTCAGACAAACATTGGTCGCATCTTACTACAATAGCTTTTGCACCATTTCAGTACAGCGAAAATGGCGTAGGTGTAGGGCTCAGTTACGAGCGCGCTCTTGATCACAATGGAATAATTTCTGCTTACGTTCCTCTTATTGCCACTTTCAATCTCAGAAACCGCCGCGATGATCCTTATTATTATGGTGGAGGCTACTATCCGCAGAATTATAACGACAACCCTAGTGTAATGTTTTATGCTATGCCGGGAGTAAAGTTTTATCCTACCGGTATGGGTAAGGTGAAATATGCGGTAGGACCATCTGCTGTAATAGGTGTAGGTCAGAAGGCAATGTACGATGATGTATATTACTATGACCCGAATGGATATGGATATACAACTACTACTTATGGAGTATATGACCGCTTTCT
>JAIOYR010000108.1 GCA_021740995.1 Taibaiella sp. | reverse complement strand
ACTACACATATGCAGGGTATTTCATGGCGGTTTAAGGGTTTGGCGTATCGGTGTTAGTTATCCGTTAGTTCCGTTGCATTGGGTGCGGAGCGGAGTACTGCTTTAGCTACATTGACATCCTGTTCGGAGCCATGAACAATCAGCAGGAAATTGCCCTTTATGAGTGCCTGCTCATATTTTTTTGCGTTTTCGTCCTTAACGCCAATGGTTGCAAGTACAGATGCTAGTCCGCCGCCCATAAGACCGAAGTCGAAGCCAGCGATAGCGCCCACCAATGCTCCTGCGCCATAGAGAAACCCAACACCGGGTATTGCAAAGACCCCAACACCTGTAAGAATGCCAAGTGTGGTGCCTATTGCAGTGCCTGTAGCCAGTCCTATTTTGTCGACAGGGTTTTTGGGTATAATGTGCATTTCTGCGTCCACTGCTTCAGTTTCATCCTTTCCCATAATGGTAAGCAAGTCTAGTGGAAAGCCTGCGTCTTTCAGGGTTTGTACTGCAGCTACTGCCAGGTCGTGGTTTTTATAAATTCCAATGGTCGTGTTCATACAATAAGTGATTGTGCGATAATGATATCGCGGGTGAGTATCTGCCGTAAGGGTTGTACCGGCAGATTGGAGAAAGTGTATTTAGCTATTCGCTGACAGCACCACCAGAGAGTGGGAAGTTGTCAGCGAGGTGTTCTTTGGATACGATTTTTTCACCGAGGTCGCCATCGGTAGAGAAGTCATCCTCTGTTTCTGCGCCAGAAAGCGGAAAGTCGGTATTGAGCTGGCTTATGGCCTCGTCAATGATCTCTAAAATGCCATGGTGTTGGTGTTCACTCTGGTTGTCTTTTTCCGCTGAATTGTCGGCGGCAGGGTCGTTTACTTTTTCTTCCTGATTCATAATTAAGTGATTTAAAAAGTGAATAATAGTGTGCTTTGATAACACAACAGGAAAGCGTAACTGAACTGACCTACTGTGTACGCATATCTAAATTACAAAATATATAGTTAATAAAAAGTTAATATATTAAACTCATCTCAGTAAGGAGTTTTAAGTAGCATTGTTTTAACAAAAGCCTTGCAGTAGCGGTGTTTTCAAACGCAAGCAGTATGTGGTTTTGCAAACGGAAGAAGATGCAATACTGGTTGCGGTGTATGCATTATAGCAAAAGAAAAGAGTTCCCAACATTACGCCGGAAACCCTTTTGCGATATGGCAGCAAACCATAAAATTGTGCGCAAAAAATGCGCTAAGAAAGTATTATCGTGCCACGGTGAATGATTCTGAAGCTACCTGAGTGCCATTGTCGGAAACAGTGAGCATATAGCTGCCTGCAGGTAAGTTGTGATTGAATGCAATGTGCAATGCGTCGTTAGTAAGGTTGGCAGTGCCGGTTTGTATGATTCTGCCCAGCATGTCAGTGACGCAGTATTTGCCATCATTGAGTTTTGCACCTGCCATCATAAGGTTGACTTCATGCCCTGTAGATGGGTTAGGGAAGAGCACAGTGGTGTATTTGTTACCTGCAATATCGTTTACACCCGTTGCAGTAGTAACATCATTTTGAACTACAAAAAGTGTGTTCAGGGTCGAATAAGTGTTGTCGGTGCCATAGTCGAAATTGGCGAGGTACATAAAGGCTCCCTTTCTCAGAAAGCGGTAGCGGTAGCTGGTTTCGTTCTGTTGTCCCTGAGTGATGCCGAAGCCTGTAAGAATGGCGGCAGGTGCTGGAGTGCCACCGATAAAGAAGCTGTCGATGTTGTATTCAAGCGATTTTGCCATAAGAACATCATAAGCAATGCTAGGACCAGCGTCAGTATACACTCTTGCTTTTCCCCAGCCTACTATAGTGTCTTTGCGGTGGCTATAGTATACGTGCTGCGAAGGTGCGTGGTCCAGTCCGGCTGCGCCCAGAGTGAGTGAGAAATTGGTAACGCGACGGCTGATTGTATACCATGATGAATTGGCCGTCATTGGTGTGCGGTAGATAGAGAGTGGTGTAGGGATGATATACCGTTGCGCAGGTATATTAAGGCTGTCACCTGAAGTGCCGGTTAGCGAAGAGATATCGTAAGGTTGTGCCTGGATATCTATGCCATTTTCGTGTGCACCGGTTGCGTTGAAATCCAGGGTTACGTCATAGAAGTATACCATTGTAGAATTAAAATACTTCTTCTGACCGGAGAGAAACACATCTGCTCCGGCAGCGGTAAAAAAGGGATCGGTAACGGGGGCGTAATTGAGGATTGAATTTGGTCCCGTCTGTGTGCTGTAGTCCCAATTGCCAGAAGTTGCAATCGTAGGGTTTGGAATAGCTCCCGTACACCTGTAGAGGTCAAACGACGCTGATGGCACCGGGATGTCGGCGGCCGTGATGGTTATTGCCTGTCCGAAGGAGATTGCTGAAAAAGCAACACATGAGAAAAGTGTACAGATTTTTTTCATAAAACGAGA
Organism: Taibaiella sp.; assembly: GCA_021740995.1. GTDB lineage: Bacteria > Bacteroidota > Bacteroidia > Chitinophagales > Chitinophagaceae > Nemorincola. Next base: position 7,074 of record JAIOYR010000108.1, on the reverse strand, counting down.
TTTTAACTGTTTACAATATTTTGTAAAAGTCCGGTATAGAGCGTTGCTCAACAATAGTGGTTAACCACTATATTGCTGAAAAGGGCTATTGAAGCAGAGTTATAGCAAACCTTTGTATTGCAGTGCGAATTTCAGGAGGGAGTTTTTTCCTTCGATGCTGAGTTTTTTTGTGATGTTGGCTCTGTGGTTCTCTATTGTGTTCTGACTCACAAAAAGATTGTCGGCAATTTCTTTTGAGGTACTGCTTTGAGCAATCAGCTTCACAATGATTTTTTCGGTAGAGGTGAGTGTGTCATATAGTTTCCGGACCTGATCGGGCAGTCGTTCTCTATCGTTAAAATCGCCTAGCAATGCGCTCATAGCGGGGCTCACGTATTTATTGCCAGCACTAACTGCCTGTATACAAGCGACCAGTTCACTTACGGCATTGTCTTTGAGCAGGTATCCCATGGCGCCACTGCGCATAGCATCTTCGAAGAAGTGCTTGTCTTTGTGCATGGTAAGAATGATGAAGCGTGTATCATGTTTTTCGCCGGCGACTTTTTCGCACACATCTATACCCGATAGTATGGGCATTTCCAGATCCAGGATAGCAATGTGAGGCCGGGTTTTAAGGATAAGTTGATAAGCCTCCATACCGTCCTTTGCTTCGCCGCAGAAATCGATTCCCGGAATGTTACTGACGACCTCGCGGATGCCGGTACGAAAGATCGGGTGGTCGTCGGCAATGATTACCTTATGCATCATAATGGTTGATTGGGAATGATATAGTTATTTTGGTGCCTGCTGCTGATGTGTCTAGTTGCATTTTGCCATCCAGTATTCTGGCCCGTTCTTCTATACCCACAAGGCCAAAGGAAGACTGCGCTTTTTGTGCCAATGCCGACGGGTCAAAGCCTTTTCCATTGTCAAGTATAGTTAGCAGAATTCTGTTGCGCTGAATGGCTCCAGTAATACGGATAGCCTTGGCCCCGGCATGTTTCACAACATTGGTAATAGATTCCTGAATGATGCGATAGCTATTGATCTTGGCTTCTTTAGTTAAGACCGGTTCAATGCTTTCAAGGCTGGCGCTTACAAAGACGCCGGATGCATCCATAGTTTTATCGGCAAGGGAATTTACGGCTGCGCCAAGACCGTACTTCTCTAATTGATTGGGGTAAAGATCTTTTGAAACGGTACGAACTTCCTCGATAGTTGCAGTAATGGCTTCCAGCAGTGATTCATTGGAAGCATTGTCAATGTTGGCAACGATCTGGTTTTTGATAAAAAGCAAATTCTGTCCAATGCTGTCGTGTAGTTCACCGGCGATTCGTTGTTTATCGTTTTCGAGATTGACAACCAGGTCCCGAGAGAACATTTTTTGCAGTTTTTTAGTTTTGCGGTTCATCCGCATGTTAAAAACGGCAATAGTGCTTACCAGCAACAATGAGCTGCCGAGCAGAACAACGTTTCGTTCCAGTTTGGTTTCCTTGATCTTAATCGTTCGCAGTGCATTGTCTTTTTGCAGCAGTGCAATCTGGGATTGCTTTTTCTCCAGCTGATATTTGGAAGATAAGGCTGCGACCTTATTGTTGTAGTCCTTAGAATACACTGTGTCTTTGTACTTCCCGTATTGCCGGTGTGCGGCGAGGGCTGCCTTGTAGTCGCCTTTGTGCGCCAGTATCCAAGACTCGTCCTTATAGCATTCGTAAAGCCAGTCGGGAGAGTTGATCAGCGTCGCATATTTGAAAGCTTTAGTGAGATAGAGCGATGCGCTGTCCCACTTTTCGGTGACCATGTAAGACTCACATAGGTGCTGGTAGATGATGGCGCTGCGGTAGTTGCTGTTGATCTTAGCGAGGTAGGGCAAGGCTTCTACGAGGTTGTTGACTGCAGCTTTGTGGTCCTGAAACTGGTAGTTAATGTACGAGCACTGATCAAGCCCGACGACGACTTTGTTAAAGTTGCCAGATTTTTTAGCTCCGTCAATATTGCTGCGCAGGAGTGCAAGGCCGCCGACCTTATTGCCGGAGAATGCCATATTGGACCCTATGGCAAAATTGAACCCAGTCGTATCTGAAAAGACATTTGCAGCGACGGCTATATTGTAGGCTGTGTGGAAGTGTGTGCGGGCTGCCTTGTAGTCTTCGAGGTACTCCAATGAGTTGCCAATATTGTAGTGCGCCTGCGCTTCATATTTGCGGTATTTCAACTTTTCGGCAAGGCGAAGCACCTTGTAATATTCCTGAGTTGCAATGTCCCGGAATCCTAAAACCCCCATTATATCTGCCCTATGGTAGGTGACTAATAATCTGAGTGTATCGGAATTGAGTAGATTGGCAATATTGTCCTGCCGGTCTACCATACGGGTAGCCATGCCGGGGTCGTTTTCCAGCGTAGCCTCCAGCAGGGAATCGAGCTCATAGAAGGTTTTTAAAGAGTCTTTGGCTTGCTGTTGTGCGTGCGCCGGCAGGCACGTAGCAATCAGCATAAGCAGCGTGAGCAGTTTGTACATATTGAAATGTATTTGATCGGTCTTCCGAAAAATAGTGATGTTTTGCTTGTGTTTTCAGATGCGGTGAGTATTGGAGGGGAATAAATTATTTGTGTATGTATAAGTATTTTTAGTTCATCGGAATATGTATGCTCTCTCGTGATGCGCAATGCCGATGGCTCGTTTTGCAGTCGTCTTGAAGCTTTTGGTTTTCCCCGGGCCAGATGCAGCAGATCTGTCGCTGCTGGAAATGCAGGTAAGGAGTGTGTTCTGAAAGGATAGCCGAGGGTTATAGTTGCTTTTCAAGCAACATCAACTCCTCATCTTCTCCCGGATTTTGTACCAGGCCAATAAATGCGAAGCCAAGTTTGAACAGAAGCTTCAGGGAGCTTAGGTTTTCATCGGTAGTGATAGCGTTTACCACGGGTATTTTCAAGGTATTTGCAGCATGCTTCAAGACGGCTTCTGCTGATTCGCGGGCAAAGCCATGCCCGATGAACTGTGGCAGGAATGCGAATCCAAGATCCGGGTGAGGCAGGTGGTTGCGCTTAATGAGGCCGCAAATGCCAATAGGCTGCTGCTGATCAGTAGTGGAAACAAGCCATAGTCCGAATTGGTTAGCAATGTAGCTTTTTACAGGGCCGTTGACTATGTATGCCCTTGCATCATTGTCATTGCGAACTTCTCGGTCTCCGATAAACCGGAGCCATCCCGGGCTGTTGAGCAGCTCAACAATAAAGGGTGCATCAGCCTCTGATAGTTCTGATAAAGCTAATCTGCTGGTGGTGATAATGGTCATGACGTGTAGTTGAACAGACTGCAAAGTAGGAACTTATGTTTACTATATTTACGGTAGTGCGCTGGAAATGTGATTGCGCATGTGATAAATTACAGACTATGGGTAAACCAAGATTGGTGGTGCTGACTGGTGCCGGGATCAGTGCAGAAAGCGGATTGCGGACATTCAGGGATAGCGACGGATTGTGGGAGGGGTATAGAATAGAAGATGTAGCTACACCGCGTGCATGGCGCCGTGACCCCGAGATGGTGCTGGACTTCTACAATATGCGTAGACGCGATGTTATGGCTGCACAGCCAAATGCTGCTCACCTGGCTTTAGCAGGGCTGCAAGCGCAATATGATGTGCAGATAATTACCCAGAATATTGATGATTTGCATGAGCGTGCCGGGTCGGAACACGTGCTGCACCTACATGGTGAAATAGTGAAGATGCGCAGTGAGCGGAATGTAGACGAATTGTTTCCAATAGCAGGAGATATAGTAGTGGGTGATAAAGCAAAGGACGGAGGCCAACTGCGGCCGCATGTGGTGTGGTTTGAAGAGCCTGTGCCTATGATAGAGCAGGCAATACCCATCATGCGCAGCGCGGATGTGTTTGTGCTGGTAGGGACCTCGCTGGCAGTTTATCCGGCGGCTGGTCTTGTGGATTTTATTTTGGCTGACGTTCCCAAGTATGTAATAGATAAGAAGATACCAGAAGTAAGCAGGTACCGGAATGTGATACCCATAGAAATGCCGGCTACTACGGGTATGGAAGCCTTATTGAAACTGCTCGCTGACGGTAATTTGTAGCCGGGCGAAATTGTTAGCCATTACATATACGATAGCCGGGATCAGTTGAAACAATACCCGATCGAAAGAAAAGCTAAGATGCCATTCCAGATCGTGTGGTGTGAGTATATAGACCATGCTATAGCCAGCGGCACAAGTGAGCAGCATGAGTATATTTCTGCCAGGGTTGCGCCTTGCCGCAAAACAGTAGGCACCATAAGCTACCGCAGCTACAGATATAGCAGTAGCATAGCCAATGAACCTGATGTGGAAGAAGTGACCTATGAGCTGGTATCTGGAAAGGTTGAAGAGGTTGTGTATTGTGGTCATGCTTTGTCCTTTCACAAGGTCGTTGGCGGGTGCATTTATTTTCAGGAATACATAGCAGAAGAGGGGGAGACTGATGCCTGCCAACAGACGTTTGTAGTTGCCATTGGCAAGCAAGGGTTTGTAGTGAAACAGCAAGAATATAACCGCAAGCAGCATGCCTTCGTTCTTGGTCCAGATGCAGCAGCCCAGGAGCGCACCAATTACCGCGGGTACCCATTTGTTTCCGGTAACATACTGCTGGCATATAATGGTACAGAGGAAGAAGAATCCCAGTGGCTGATCGGCATACTGAGCCGAAGCGAAAGTGATGTAAGCATCGTTGAAGATAAGTATGATAAATGCGAAGGCGGCTACTGTGAGGTTTCTGGTATAAAGGGAGAGGAAAATGGTGACCGGAATAATCAACGCAAAGATGAAACCAATTGCAAAAGATACGACTATTGTGTTGCTGCCGATAAGTCGCCATACAAATGCAACAATGGATGAAAGCATTAGCGGGTAGTCTGGGTGGAAATCGTCATTGAGGGTGAATAACTGTGTCCAGTGGTTGGGGTCTTGCAGATACAGTGCATGATGATCCCAAAGCCACCATGAATCCCAATGACCATATTGCATAGCCAGTTCATTGGACCGGATAATGATGACGATAACTCCCACAAGTAGAAAAATGTATGCCCTTATTTTGTCGCGTTTTTGCAACAAGTGTGTGTTGCCTGATGGTATGGTGGATGTGAGCCAACGGTAACTGAAAAAGCCCCAAACGGCAATAATAAGTGCTGTAGCTACAACTGGAAGGTGAAGCGGCAGGGAAATTAAATAAAAGGTGCTGGTGAACCCCATGAGTATTGCCAGCCAGATTACAGACTTGAGGTTTTTCTCCATGGTTTGGCTATTAAAAGATAATTGTAGTCCCTGTCGGCATGTCGCCAGATAATGGTGGCCCTCCCGACCAGGCTATCTGGCGGGGAGGCATCTGCAGCAGCGGGTGAAATGATCAGCGTGGTATCACATGCCGGGCATGGAGTGGTGATCAGCCGCACAGGTGCCAATGCATAATGCAGAAAATGCGGATAGTAAGGGATTGCCGAAGGGCTTTGTTTGCCGGATGGGGCGAGGTTGATGAACGCAAGTCGTGCCCCATCGTGCAGGTGTTTTCGTGCGTCGGCCATGGCGGTCATGAGGATATCCTGACCGGAGGGCGCAGCAAACTTTTTACTGTATAAATAAGTAGCACAACAAAGCCCCAGAATGAGGATTGCGTTTACCAGATGGATTTTCACCTATGAAAAGTAGTGAAATTTGCAATGCCAGCCATAACGGGCCAGCGACAAACTTAATGCAGTTCAGCTATTTGCCGAGGTTGAAGAGGCTATCTACAAATTCTTCTTTGTTGAAAATCTGGAGGTCTTCCATTTTTTCGCCAACACCAATATATTTAACGGGAATGCGGAACTGGTTGGCTATGGCAAGTACCACGCCTCCTTTGGCAGTGCCATCGAGTTTAGTAATTGCAATGGCAGTAACATCGGTAGCTGCGGTAAAGTGACGCGCCTGCTCTATGGCGTTCTGACCCGTACTTCCATCAAGCACCAGTAGCACCTCATGAGGCGCATCGGGCATTTTCTTGCTTATAACACGGCGTATCTTACCGAGTTCATCCATGAGATAAGACTTGTTATGCAACCTTCCTGCGGTGTCGATGATTACGACATCGGCATCGCGGGCGATACCGCTTTGTACGGCATCGAAGGCGACGGAACTAGGGTCGCTGCCCATTTCTTTTTTAACTATTGGCACGCCCACGCGTTCGCTCCAGATAGTGAGTTGATCTACTGCGGCTGCACGGAATGTATCTGCTGCACCCAATACCACGCTTTTTCCGTTCTTCTTGAAGTTGTGTGCCAGCTTGCCGATAGTGGTAGTTTTGCCTACACCGTTTACACCTACTACCAGAATCACATAGGGCTTTTTGCCTGCAGGTACGTCGAACGTTGCGAATTCGTTGCCGGGAGCTGCTGTGAGCATTCCCATTATTTCTTCCTGCAGCAGGTGATTGAGTTGTGATGTGCCTACATACTTATCGCGTGCAACCCTCTTTTCTATGCGATCTATAATAGCTACAGTAGTGTCTACTCCTACGTCGGCACTTATCAGCGCATCTTCCACCTGATCCAGTACCTCTTCATCTACTTTGTCTTTGCCGGCAACAGCTTTGGCAAGCTTAGAGAAAAATCCTTCCTTAGTTTTTTGCAAACCCTGATCAAGCGCTTCTTTTTGTTCTTCCTGTTCTTTATTGCGCCTGAATAGTTTGTCGAAAATGCCCATGTGTGTGTGTATAAAGTTGCAAAATTAACGAAATATCAATACTGCTGATGTATATGAAATGTAAAGATGTAGATACGGGCGATATACCTATAGTGGAAACTCGCTATGCAATGATGGGATCTCTACATTGTTAAAGCCCTTTCGGAGTAGCCGCTGACTGAATTTCTCCTGCACTTCGTACTCTCCGTGTACCAGAAATATTGATTTCACCTCGGAAATATCCTGACAGGATAACCATTGGGACAGGTCTTCATAGTCGCCGTGTGCACTGAGGCTGGTGATCTCGTCTATCTCTGCGCGCACTGGAAAGGGTCTGCCGAATATGGTTACCTCTGCCGGATGCTTTTTGAGTCTGCCGCCAAGTGAACGGG
>JAIOYR010000107.1 GCA_021740995.1 Taibaiella sp. | reverse complement strand
TAGCACGCTGGGCGGAATATTGAAAGAAAATGATGCCGTTTTGAAGCGGGGTAAAAAAGTGATTAAAATTTCTGAATCGGCTGAAAGCATTGATAATACTGGGGCACCAGAACACCACCGTTCGGAACTACTCTACGGTTACAGATTTCGCCAGATTCCTTGGCTGGTCTACATTACAGCCACGCATTATTGCTATGTGGTATGCAAGCAATTGTAGCGGCACTATAGTTATTAGCGGAGAGAGAATTTCCTCTGTTTCCGGTACTTCTATTATATGATCAGCCAGTTCGCGTATCTGCGTATCACCCCTGTGCACCACGGCTATTATTTTACCTTTACGTGCCTTTACTTCCTGCACATTCGATACTATTTTCTCGTAGGCACTCTTGTTAGTTGCCAGGAATACGACAGGCATGTTCTCATCTATTAGTGCTATCGGACCATGCTTCATTTCAGCAGCAGGGTATCCTTCGGCATGTATATAAGAGATTTCTTTAAGCTTCAAGGCACCCTCCAGTGCTACCGGGAAATTGTATCCCCTTCCCAGATACAGAAAGTTTGTAGCATCTTTATATATAGCTGCAATCTCCTTTATCTGAGCATCCAGTAGCAGTGTTTCTTCAATCTTCTTAGGTATATTTTCAAGCTCATACAATATCTCTCTCATTTTAGAGGTAGGTATTGTACCCTTCACCTGTGCCATTTGAAGGGCAATAAGCGTAATCAGGGAAATCTGTGTAGAGAAAGCCTTGGTTGAAGCGACACCAATTTCGGGCCCTGCATGGGTATAAGAACCTGCATGAGATGCACGGGCTATCGAAGACCCGATAACATTACAAATACCATAAATCAGCGCCTGCCTCTCTTTTGCCAACTCTATAGCCGCAAGAGTATCTGCTGTTTCTCCGGACTGTGATATGGCTATTACCACATCATGCTCGGTTATTATTGGATTCCGATACCGAAACTCAGATGCGTACTCTACTTCTACCGGCACACGAGCCAGATCCTCTATCATGTACTCACCGATTAGGGCTGAATGCCAGGATGTGCCACATGCTGTAATTATGAAGCGCTCTGCGTTCTCTATTCTGTTAATGTACTCATTAAGCCCACCTAGTTTTATCCATCCCTGACTGGCGTTCATTCTGCCACGAAGAGAATCCTCAATTGCTTTTGGCTGCTCATATATTTCCTTAAGCATGAAGTGCTCGAAACCACCCTTCTCGATTGTTTCAATAGAAAATTCCAGTTTTTTTATCTCAGGCGACTTCTCTACGTTTCCTAATGTTCGAATAAAATAGCTGCCATCACGATTAATAACAGCATATTCCTGCTCATCTAAATACACAACATTTTTGGTATACTCTATTATGGGCGAGGCGTCTGAAGCTATAAAAAACTCATCGTCTCCTATTCCTATTACCAGCGGACTTCCCTTGCGGGCTGCTATAAGTTGATCAGGATTGTTTTTGTTTAAAACTACTATTGCATAGGCACCCACCACCTCATTCAGAGCTATTCTTACTGCATTGTCCAGACTAGTATTTTCCTTTTTCTGAACCTCTTCTATCAGATTTACTAATATTTCGGTGTCAGTATCCGAATGAAATATATAACCCCTCTTGGTCAGTTCAGCTTTAAGAGCCGAATAATTTTCAATAATGCCATTGTGAATGATCGCCAAATTGCCTGATTGTGACAAGTGCGGATGTGCGTTTCTGTCATTTGGCTCACCATGTGTTGCCCATCGGGTATGTCCTATGCCAATGTTGGCATGAGTTTGGCCAACTACCACTATCTTTTCAAGCTCCGATACTTTGCCGGCTTTTTTAAAAACAGTCATCTCCCCGTTGAGTAGGGCTATTCCTGCACTATCATAACCTCTGTACTCAAGGCGCTTTAAACCCTTTATTATTATTGGAAATGCTTCTTTTTTACCAATGTAACCAACTATTCCGCACATATTTTCAAAGTTAATTGAGAGCCGAATATACAACAAATAGTTTAGCCCGAAAAATAGCGTTTGGGTGATTCCCGCCGCCAGCTATCAAACGAAAAACACCCACGTAATCCTGTGTACCAGTAAGCCGTAAATGAAGGGTATCGTTTTTGGCTGCAAAAGAAGACATAACTTCCCTTGGAATGTTTATGGTATAAGTTTCTACGTTAGTTCCGTTTCTGTTAAATGTATGAAGTGTACCGTCAATAATTGACAATGCGTTTCTACCGGAAAATCTGTCCAAAACTTCAGACACTGCACCTGCAGTTGTACCCGCGGGATAACTACCGTTACTCACCCTGCGCGGATATATTCTGGAAATAGGGGTGAACTTACTATCTTTATAGTTAGGCAATACGGTTATCTGTAGTTCTGCTTTGTTTATCATTCCTGAAGGCAGACTTTTTATACCCGGTATCACTACGTCTATACTGGCGCCAGGTTGGTTCTGCATCCCTACAACACTATCGCCTGTCTGTACAGAAGTATAAAGACTATTCACTGGTGAATGGCTGTAAGACTTCGATACACTATTGAAAAAACCGCAATTTTCTCCATTGAAGTAATATAGTTCAGAAAGCGTGTCAACTGTCGGATTAGCATTATCATGATAATAAACAATTATTCCGGCACCGGAATAATCGTCAGTGCCATTACTACCATCCAGCCTGAAAAAAGGATAAGCTTTTGAAGGAAAACGGCTGTCCGCAACCTTTACACAAACACCTCTGAAGAAACTATGAAAAGAGACATTTGGAGTAGTACTGCCTGTAGCCAGTGTAAGTGCAGGCATCAACCTGTTAAGCAATGCGAGACGGTTAAGCTTAATGCGTAATCCGGGATGATAGTTTTTATCTTTTACAGACAATGAGTCTTTTAAATGATATAAATTGACTGTAACAGGATTACTCAGCGGGTTAGCAAGGTCTAATTGCTTTACCGTATTTGAATAATACAGGAAATTGTTGGTAAGATCTTCATTCAGAAAAAACGCCTGATACGTCTGTGTGAGTGTCTGATCAGCAGTATCTCCATACGTATAACCTGAGTATGGCAATACTAGCACTGCTGAGTCAATTGTCTTATCCTTGTATACGAGGATATTGGCATTAAAAGGTTGCACCTGAAAGTGAGTAGCACCGGTCATAGTGCCGAAAAATGGATCGGTAACCGCACCTACTCCCTGTATAACCGGAAAACCAGCTACATAGAACCCGGTTACAGCCGAATCGTCATAATAAGTATGAGTGATACAACTGAGCGATGTATCAAAAACACCTAAAGCATTATCCGCTGGAGATATATTTGAATTTATAAGAATGTTTTCCTTGCAACCACTGTTTACAAATGAAATTACGAGGAAAGCTGCCAGTAAAACCGGTAGATTAAAACTATGCTTCAAAGCGAATAAATTATTGGCTAAGTTGAGAAAAGAAATACTAAGACTCTGTTAAGCTTTTATACAAGTCCAGTAATGGTGTTACATCCTCCTTCCAGGCAGTATCATACTTTACTACCTTCTTATAGCGGCTTGGCTTCAGCTCATCTAACACCTTTTTATCTACCTTTTCTGATCCGTAAACTATTACATCAGCACTTTTCCCTGCACCTATAGTAAGACCGGTATTGGTACAGTCTTTGAAAGGCTCCATATCTTTTTCCTTTATCTCGGCACTTATTATTGCCTTTTTCATAAAGTTTGGATTCAGCTTTTCCTTAAACTGATTGGCCTGAGCCGTATAAATCACTTTGGAATAACCGAATACAGGTTCCTTTTTGTAGGTAGTTTTTAGGTAGAGTGGTACCAAAGATGTCATCCAGCCGTGGCAATGAATCACATGTGGAGGCCATCCGAATTTCTTGACTGTTTCCAGCGCACTTTTGCAGAAAAATATCATGCGCTCGCCGTTGTCGTCAAAGAAGTTGTCCTGATCATCCCTGAAAACTGCCTTGCGCTTGAAATAGTCTTCATTATCCATGAAATACACCTGTAACCGGGCATTGGGAAGAGACGCTACTTTTATAATCAGCGGATAATCATCTTTATCTACAATAATATTAATGCCTGACAGTCGCACCACCTCGTGCAGACGATGGCGACGCTCATTAATCAGGCCAAATCGAGGCATGATAATTCTGATTTCCAAACCAGAGTCAAAAGTCTTGATAGCCAGCTTGTTGAGTATCTGCGCAAAATCAGTAAACTCGGTATAAGGAGAAAGTTCGTTGGCAATAATTAAAACACGTTTCTTTGTGTCTGCTGACATGCTAAGAAATTGATTATTCGGTACAAATAATAAAAACAGTCTGCAAAATTACGAAAATATTGAATTCCAACCGTAATTTGCGCCAATTGAACGTAAAATAGTTATATGGTCATTCTAAAAAGGGTAAAAGACATACAGGAATATTTAGATAGCAAACGTCTGGCAGGAGTACAAATTGGATTTGTGCCTACCATGGGGGCCTTGCATGATGGGCATATATCGCTGGTTCAAAAATGCAATGACGATGGTATGCTTTCGGTTTGCAGTATTTTCCTAAACCCTACTCAATTCAACGATAAATCTGATCTTGCAAAGTATCCAGTATCAATTGACGGAGATATAGAATTGCTCTTAAGGGCAGGCTGTCATGTATTGTTTTTACCAGATGTAGAGGATATATATCCGGACGGAGAAGCACAAATGCCAACATTCGACTTTGGTTACCTCGAAAACATACTGGAGGGTGCATCACGCCCGGGTCACTTCAAAGGGGTAGGTCAGGTAGTAGCCCGCCTGCTGTCTATAGTGCAGCCACACAACCTTTACCTTGGCAGAAAAGATTATCAACAGTGTCTGGTAATCCGCAGGTTAATTGATATCTTGGGTCTTAATGAAACCAAGGTCATTATCTGCCCTACCCGACGCGAGCCTGATGGGCTGGCAATGAGCTCCAGAAATCGCCGCCTTACAGAACCTCAACGCACAATTGCAGGCACCATTTACCAATGTCTGGTATCCATGCAAACTAAAAGCGAATCAGGGAAATTTGCACTTGTGCGGAAGGAATGCGAAGAGTTGTTGGTTGCAAAGGGTTTTGTACCGGAATATATAGCTCTTGCAAATGCCAGGGACCTTTCTCTGCTCGAGGATTACACATCTACTGTACCAATGATAGCTCTTATTACTGCTCGAATCGGAAACATACGACTCATAGACAATATGCTCATCGGAAATTGAGCATAGATCATTTGAAATTTCAGTTAGTATTCGGGCTATAGGCTGAGTTTGGGTAATATATCCTTACTTTGTAGTGTTCCGCCAATGCGGGTAAATTTTTTGCAGGTGCTCCGAGACAATCATGGCAGGGTTATAAACTATTTGCGGCTGGCTGTTACAGACAGGTGCAATCTGCGCTGCTTTTATTGTATGCCAGAGCATGGTTTAGATTGGCTTTCCCGCACAGATCTTCTCTCTTACGAAGAAATGCTCCGCATCTGTACACTGCTGGTAAAAAACGGCATATCCAAAATACGTATTACTGGTGGCGAGCCATTCGTTAGAAAAGATATCATGTCCTTCATCGCTGCTCTTTCTACGCTCAACGGCTTGCACGAACTAACAATAACTACCAATGGCGTGCTAACTGCACCCTTTATACCCGAGCTCAAAAAGTATGGTCTTCGCTCAGTCAACCTTAGCCTCGATACGCTGGATAGAAATAAGTTTCTTGCCATCACCCGCAGAGACGAGTTGCCTGCTGTACTTAATACGTTGGAGCAACTCCTCCACCATGGCATAGAAGTGAAGCTGAACGCAGTGGTTATGGATGGTAAAAATACAGACGATATTATTCCACTAGTGCAGCTTACTAAAGACCTTCCCCTTAGTGTACGATTTATCGAAGAGATGCCCTTTAATGGTAGTGGCAACACGATGACAGCACCTCAGTGGAACCACATAAAAATATTGGAGACAATAACCAATCAGCACCCCGGCATCAGCAAGCTTGCCGACCCACCCTATTCCACTGCTTACAACTACCACATACCCGGCCATAAAGGCACCATAGGCATTATTGCAGCCTATTCACGCTCGTTTTGCGGTACCTGCAACCGTATTCGCATCACACCTCAAGGCATGCTCAAAACCTGCCTCTACGACAATGGAGTATTGAGCATAAGAGATTTGGTAAGAGCAGGCAATACCGATGAACAGATAACGACACAGCTTACCAACGCTATCAACCACCGTGCAAAGAATGGATTTGAAGCAGAACAGAATTCAGTGCACGAATCCATGGCTGCAATAGGTGGCTAAATAAAGCCGCTACAGTTTCCCATAGCGGCTTCAAAAATTAAAGGTAAAAAATAAAAAAAAACAAACCTGTCTTACGATAACCAGGTTTTATACCCAATTCCTAATCCCCAATTCCTAATTCCCCCAAATATTATCTCATATACAGCAGCTCACGAAACTTTGGTAATGGCCATAATTTGTCATCTACTATCAGCTCCAGCTTGTCCGAAGCGTAACGTATAGTATCAAAGAAAGGCTTAACCTCGTGGCAATACATAAGCGCACGTTTGTGCATTTCTTCGGTATTGTTGGCACGTTTGCGGGCATCTATCATTGCCTCTACATTGTCATTTATGTCCTGTATGTGACCACTGATTACCTCTACCAGGTGGAGTTGTGCTTTGTATGTTTTCTTGTCCAGGCCTATATCTTTCAACCCTCTTATATTTTCTATCAGGGTGTTCTGGTAGTTAATGGCAGCAGGCAGTACGTGGTTGGTTGCTATATAACCCAGTATACGGGCTTCTATCTGCACTTTCTTCACATAATCCTCCAGCATTATCTCGTGGCGGGCTTCCAGTTCGCGCTTTGTAAATATACCATTACCATAAAACAACTCTTTCGACTTAGTAGTTACATACGCATCAAGCGCTTCAGGAGTAGTCTTGAAGTTGTTTAGTCCACGCCTTTTAGCCTCTGCAGCCCAATCGTCACTGTAGTTATCTCCCTCGAAACGTATTTTGTTAGAAGCAGAGATATAAGACCTGAGAATCTGAAGAATTGCTATTTCTTTCTTTTCACCTTTTTCTATCAAAGCATCTACATCAGCTTTGAACTGCCTGAGTGTATCTGCCATTATGGTATTAAGCACTACCATGGGGTTGGCACAGTTTGCTGAAGAACCTACTGCCCTAAACTCAAACTTATTACCGGTGAATGCAAACGGGCTGGTACGGTTCCGGTCTGTATTGTCCATCAGCAGCTCTGGTATCTGCTTGTGAATATCAAGTTTCAGTATTACCTCATCCTGTTCGCTGAATTTTTCTTTTACCCTTGTCTCTACTTCATTGAGCACCTCTGTCAGGTACTTGCCGATGTATACCGACATGATAGCCGGAGGAGCCTCGTTGGCACCCAGGCGGTGATCATTGTTGGCAGAGGCAATGGCACCACGCAGCAGGTCGGCATGGTCATGCACCGCTTTTATTGTGTTCACAAAGAAAGTAAGGAACATGAGATTGGTACGTGGGGTCTTGCCGGGCGACAGCAGATTGACGCCTGTATCGGTTGCGAGACTCCAGTTGTTGTGCTTGCCGGAGCCGTTTACTCCTGCAAATGGCTTTTCATGTAGTAGTGCCTTCAGCTTATGGCGCTTGGCTACTTTTGCCATCACATCCATCAGCAGGGTGTTGTGGTCTACTGCTATGTTCACTTCTTCGAATATGGGTGCACACTCAAACTGGCAAGGCGCAACCTCATTGTGGCGGGTGCGTAGTGGTATGCCCAACTTGTAAGACTCCTGCTCAAAATCCTGCATGAAAGCAAATACACGCTCAGGTATAGAACCAAAATAATGGTCTTCGAGCTGCTGTCCTTTTGCAGGACTGTGCCCAAGCAATGTGCGGCCACACATCATCAAATCGGGGCGGGCATTTGCCAGCGTTTCATCTATCACAAAGTATTCCTGCTCCCAGCCCAGCGTAGCTATTACTTTACTTACATTCTTATCAAAATAATGACAAACATCTACCGCTGCTTTGTCCAGCGCACCTATCGACTTCAGCAAAGGTGCCTTATAATCGAGTGACTCACCATTGTAAGCAATGAAGATAGTAGGTATGCACAATGTTTTGCCGGAGCCTGCCTCCATTATAAATGCTGGTGAAGATGGATCCCAGGCGGTGTAACCACGCGCCTCAAAAGTGGCACGAATCCCCCCATTAGGAAAGCTGGAAGCATCCGGCTCCTGCTGTATCAGTGCATCGCCATCAAATAACTCTATAGCAGTGCCATCACTTTTTATAGTAAAGAAGGAATCATGTTTCTCTGCTGTAGTACCCGTAAGCGGCTGAAACCAATGGGTGAAGTGGGTCACACCCCTTTCTTCTGCCCATGCTTTCATGCTGGCTGCCACCTGGTCTGCCATTCTACGGTCTATCTTGGTACCGTTTTTGGCAGAGTTCATCAGGCTTTTATACGCCTCGTCGCTCAGGTATTCACGCTGGGCACGCCCGGTAAATACATTGCTCGCAAACATGGTAGTGATTTTTTTCTCGCTGTACCCGGAGATCTTTTTTTCCTCTCCTGCAGCTAATGCCTGTAAGGCCTGAAAACGTAAAGATGACATAATATTAAAGTTTACGCAAATTTAGTGTTTTCGTATAATTTTCATAGTTTTTTCAGAATATTTTCAAAAAATAGTTACATAACAATTTTATGAAAATCATTTTATATGCTTCATATTTGAAGCAAAAGAGACTGATTAAGCAGTAAAATCAATATTTATGATAAATATGCATACTATAAAAAAGTAAGACATAAATAACATTAAATATAATCATACTATTTATTAATGACGACAAATGCTACATAAGCAATAAATAATTTCATTATATTATTCGTCGTTGAATTCTAAAAATAGCAGTACCGGAAGGACATCTCCCTCCGGTACTACAATTATAACATATCCACTATATCACTTTTTACCACCCACACACAAAATACCCATTATCCCCTTTGCATACTTTATAGTTCTGTGCATGCTCAGTCTGGTAACAACTTACTACACCGGTATTTGGAGATTTTTTACAGATTGTTTTCTCGCTTTTTTCCTGCACTGTTACCATCTCTGCAGCAGCATCGGTATGGTTTGCACCATCATCATCATACCTGTACAAAGAATTGGGTACATCGTAGTTGTAGACAGTATGTATTGGTTCTGTCGGCTTACAACATACATAGTAACCGGTTTTCCCTTTACATACTGGAAAATTCTGTGCAAATTCGGTTTTGTAACAATTACCGCCATGTGCACTAAATACCTGCTTTTCATCTACTACACATTTTGTAGTTTTCTTCGCCTGTGCTTCCGCGCTGGTATACGCAATTGCTGTAAGTGCCAGCACCATTAAGATGTTTTTCATAGCTGTTGGTTTAAATGATTCCAGAATAATGACTGTATCATTTATAGTAGTACAATAACCGCTCCAGCTATGGTTAAACGAAAGACAAATAAATATAAAATGTTGATTATCAATTTTTTACAAACTAATATATAAAGTAAAAAAACAATTTTCATGACATAATGTTAGCTGTCATGACAAGTGTTGAAATAGTTAACTTTATATGGATGTGACTATTTTGTAGAAGCCCTGAAAGGGCGAAATCCCAGAGCGGTGGGCATCGCCTATCGAGAAAACAGCGGGAAAATACATCTCTCATGGTCCGAATTATACCACATATACACAAGCAAAATCAGTTTCCG
>JAIOYR010000016.1 GCA_021740995.1 Taibaiella sp. | reverse complement strand
GTGGTATCTGCTAAGTGCTTGCATATAAGATAGTTGATAGTATGACAGAATGTTTATCAATGCTTTAGATAAAGTTAAAGCAGGGTAATGTTATAAAAATGTAAAACCACGCCATGCACCGTTAAACTTTCCCACACATTACTAAGATGCGAAATAATTTTATATTTTTCTTGGATGTAAGAAAAGTATGTATTACCTTTGCACTCCCAAATTTCCCGGCTGTTTCGCTTCGGCGGAATATCCGAATGTTCCTGCCGGGAGATGGGATTAACGTTTTAAAAAAAATTATGGCAACAGAAAACAACCTTCAGAATTACGAGCTGATGGTCATCTTCACACCCGTGCTAGCGGAGGATGACTACAAGAACGCTCAGAAGAAGTACATCGACTTCCTCAAAAACAACGGCGGGCAAATCGTTCACGAAGAAATCTGGGGGCTCCGCTCACTGGCTTATCCGATTGCAAAAAAGACTACCGGTCTTTATTTTGTAGTGGAATTCATGGCACCCACAGACCTGAACGCAAAACTCGAAGTTCAGATGAACCGTGATGAAAACATTATGCGCCACATGGTGACAAGCCTCGACAAATATGCCGTAGCTTATAACCTCAGGAAACGCAGTAAACACTTAACCGCTGAAAACGCATAAAATCACGCAAAATGGCTAAACAGAACGAAATAAAATTCCTCACCTCACAGCGTGTGGAAAAGCGTCAGAAAAAATACTGTCGTTTCAAGAAAATGGGCATCCGTTATATAGACTATAAGGATGGCGAATTTCTGAAAAAGTTTCTTAACGAACAGGGAAAGATGCTTCCCCGCCGTATCTCAGGTAACTCCCTGAAGTTTCAGCGCAAAGTATCACAGGCGATAAAAAAAGCCCGCCAGATGGCTATTTTACCTTATGTTACTGACCTTTTAAAGTAGAAAAATCATGCAAATCATTCTAATAAAAGATGTTGACAATTTGGGCTCTGCCCATGAAATGGTAGAGGTAAAACCGGGATATGCCCGCAACTACCTGATACCACAGAAATACGCTATAGAAGCAAGCTCATCCAACACCAAAATAATGGAAGAGCGCCGCAAACAACTGGCGAAGAAAGAAAACAAACTGCTGGCAGAAATAGCTAATGTAACCGAAGTACTGAAAGCAAGCCCAATAAAAGTAGGTGCTAAAATAGGTATCAGCGGAAAAATATTTGGCTCTGTTACTGCAATCCAGATAGCACGTGCTATCCGTGAGCAGAAAGGCTACGAAATAGACCGCCGCCGCATCTCTATCATCGACGATGTGAAAGAAGCAGGTACGCACAAAGCTAGCATTGACTTTGGCAAGGAAAATATAGTAGAAATAGAATTTGAAGTAGTAAGTGAGTAATTGCTCATTACAAGACACATAAAAAACCGCTCCTCAACAGGGGCGGTTTTTTTGTGTCTTTATATTTGGCAAAAGGTTGCTACAAGATAATTTTCGTAAACTTGTATAAAATAACGGTAGTATGCTAACCAAAAAAGAAGTACTGGAAACAATTAAAACATTGCCTGCCAAATTTGAAGCCGAACTGGCTATAGAGAAAATTGTTTTTCTTGAAAAAATTAGAATCGGACTAGAACAAGTTGAATCCGGCGATGTTGTTTCGGAGGAGCAAGCAAGAAAAAAATTAGCAAAATGGCTAAAATAGAGTTCACAAGGCAGGCTATTTCTGATATTGAGGAAATAGCAGCGTACATCAGTCTGGATTCTGTTTTTTATGCCAAAATGCAAGTATCAAAGATTTTTGCACGAGCACTCTCTTTAGAAAATCATCCGGAAATAGGAAGGGTAGTACCTGAACTAAATATAAAGTCAGTTAGAGAGGTTATCGAAGGCAACTATAGAATCATTTACAAAATAGAAAACACAAAGATAATATACATCATCACTGTTCATCACAGCAGCCGACAACTGAAACGAACCATTTTGAAACGAAAAATAAAACACGGTTAATAATTTTCACTCAGAAAAATGAGTATGTACCCGTTACACTGTGTAACCGCGGAATCAGCCTGTTTATATTCGAAGCTCTGTTCGTTACTTCACTCCCTATATAGGTAAAGCTATTTTCATCAGGCGGTTTACTGCCTCCGTCAGCGTTTCTTCCTTCTTTGCAAAACAAAAACGGATGAGTTTATCGTCCTTACCATTGCTGTAAAACGCACTTACTGGTATAGTGGCTACTCCATGCTCTCTGGTGAGCCAGGTGGCAAACTCCTTGTCAGGAAGATTGCTGATGCGCTCATATCCGGCTATCTGGAAATAGCTACCCTTAGCTGGCTCATGTATCGTAAACAGAGTACCCTTAAGTAACGACAGGAAATGGTCTCGTTTGCCCTGCATAATGGTGTGTATAGGCGTAGTATCTAACGTAAGGTGTTGTGCCAGCGCATATTGTGCAGGAGTGTTGACGGTAAAACACAGGAACTGATGTATGCGCCTGAATGCCTGTGTATACTCCGGTGGCGCTATGCAGAATCCCATTTTCCACCCGGTGTTGTTATAGACTTTCCCAAAAGAATACAATGCAAAACTTCTGGCACGCAGCTCTTCGTTCTCCAGCACAGAGTAATGCCGCTCTCCGTCGAAAACCAGCTGCTCATATACCTCATCTGCAAGTATTGTAATGTCTGTATCCCGCACTATATCTGCCAGTTGTTCCCAGTCACGCTTGCTCCATATAGCACCTGTGGGATTGTGAGGGGTGTTTATGATGATTGCCTTTGTGCGTGGTGTTATGGCATCACTTACCCGCTGCCAGTCTACACCAAAACCCGGAGCCGTGAGGGGTACTATTACTGCCTTAGCGCCATTCATCTCAATATTGGGTATATAACTATCGTAGGCAGGCTCAAGCACTATCACCTCATCGCCGGGCGACAGGATTGCTGTAAACGCTGTATAGATGGCATAGGTAGCGCCGGGTGTAATAGTGATCTCTGTATCGGGGTCTATGTCTGTATCATACCGGTTTTTGAAACTGGTAGCAATCGCCTGTTTCAGCATAGGCACACCAGCCATTGGTGCATATTGATTAAACCCATCTGCCGCTGCTGCGCCGAGTGCATCAGACAGTCGCTCATCTATATGAAAGTCCGGGAAACCTTGCGAAAGATTAATAGCATTGTGCTGCTGTGCCAGAGCGCTCATTACCGTAAAGATAGTAGTACCCGTAGCGGAGTGTTTTTGTGGAAACTGCATAGATGCAAGATATAGAATATACCTCAAACTAATGGTAATTAGATCGCATACACAGATATCACAAAGGGTTTTAAGAAGACAATTTATTTCACCATTCTATGATAGGCAAGTGTAAGTATATACTCAAATATAGTGTGCTCCATGTTTTATAACACACTCATCAGTTCCTTCAGGTGGCTTACTTCATACGTAGGTTTATGATTGTGCTGCACTTTATGCGGATTGTAGTAGGCGCTATCCCAGCCGGCATTTATAGCCCCCATTATATCTATCTCTACCGCATCGCCTATCATAATGCTATGGGCAACCTCAGCACCGGCGGCATTGAGTGCAAACTCAAAGATTTCGCGGTGCGGCTTCATGCTGTTACTCTTCTCTGAAGTAATCAGGTGTGTGAAATAACGTGCTATACCGGAGTATTGCAGCTTCAGCCGCTGTGTGGTTTCAAACCCGTTTGTGATGAGGTGCATCTCATACCTTCCCTTACAATGTTCCAGCAATTCCTTGGCATGTGGCACCAGCAGGGTTTGTGTGGGTAGTATTTCCAGATAGGCAGTACTCAGCTCGTGCGCCAGCGAGGTGTCTGCTACTTTGAAGTCGAGGAGCATTAGCCACATACGCTTCCACCTCAGTTCATCCCGTTTTATATACCCGTTTCTATATCGTGTCCATAGCTTGTCGTTATGTACATTGTAAGAGCGAAACAATGCCTGAAAATCATCTATTCCGAGACTTTTCAACTGGTACTCTTCATATAGCTTACTAAGCGTAGCTTCAGAATTTTTATCAAAGTCCCAAAGTGTGTGATCGAGATCGAAGAATAGATGTTGGTATTGTTTTGCCATTTTGTGAAAACAGGTTTGAGCAAATGTAAACCAAAAAACTATTCAGACAGGAAATGCTACACCAAGCAGCTCTTTGTAATTACACGAATATGCATGACGCCGTTAAGGAAACAACAATTAATCAATGCAGCTTTATCAGAGATGTAAAGGGATTGCGCAGATGCTCATATTGCATCAGGTCTGCCTTTACACTACCTATTACTACCGGGCTACTTACCCTCAATGGTATATGGTTTTTATCGTCGCTTACCCATACAGTCATTTTTTCGCCACCGTCGAAGATAGTACCCTCTATCAGCAGCGGCACTATCTTAATAGCATTGAACACGCCAAACTTTGTGTCTATACGCTCCTTGCCCATGTATTTGATGTACAGTGGATATACCTTATCGTCCAGAAACATATCGAAGGGAATACGATCGCCGGGGTTGTATTTGCTATAATCAATATTGCGCGCATAATACACTGCAGAAAGCACATCCTGTGTACACTGAGTAATTGAGAATGTTCTGCCGTTGTCTGTAACCTGCTGGGCTGTACGATTGAATGCAGCATCGTGCTTGTATTTCAGGCTTCCCTCACTTACATTACGTATGAAACGAAGCGGCAGCAGTGTTTCCTGGTCTATGTAAGTTTCATACAAATCGCGAACTTTATAAAACCACTCATAAGATTTTGCAGTTCTGCCATCGCCGGCTATATAGTATGCCTTACGACCGTTGTACTCCGTAGCGGTAGTAGTGAATATGCAATTGCCAGCATAAATCCAGATAAAGCCCATGTTGTAGTAGGCATGGAATGTAAGCCGCTCACCATTCTGATAGCTGATGTTTTTTGAGTTGCAGAAGTCGGTTTGTGCCATGGCAGTAAAACTCACTGCACTCAACATTAAAGCTGCAATAACAATCCTTGCAGTAGCCGGGTAGCAAACAGCACCTGCATTACCCGAAATTTTTTGCTCTTTGTCGTCCATTTTTTTTAACGTAACCATTTCATTCTTATGATTAAAAAACTTCCAAACACAGAAGGCAGAATAAGATTGAGCAGCCAGATACCCGTGGTTGCCGCTAGTATGCCTATCGTATTGGCAGAAAAATGACCGAAGACATAGATACTGGCAGCACCTCTTATGCCAAGCTCAGTAAGTGCCAGTGAAGGTATGACTGCCATGATCCAGAAAAACAATGCTGCCATACAAAAACCCTGCGCCAGCGGTATGTCTACGTTCATCCACCTGAGTAAAAACAAATATTGTGCCGTAAAAACCGCTACCCGCAGCAGAGAGATGGAAAGAACCTTGATGCGATGTGCTGCAGTAACCCTGCCCATTAGCCTTCCGTATAGCGCAAACCTGCGCAGCCACTTGTTTTGAGCCATTTTTGGCAGCCACGAATCGAACCGCCAATAGACCACTGCTATAAAAATGTTAATACTGATACATGCCCCTAAAGCGGCCTTCGCAATCAGGGCCGGATACGCAATATTGTAATAAACCAACCCAATAAAACCGAAAAAATAGATACCTGCCAACTGGGATATGATACCTGATACAGAAACATTGATATACCTGAGCGTGTTGCCGCCTCCCAGATACAGTATCCTGCCCGGATACTCGCCTATGCGATTGGGAGTAATGATAGAAAATGCAATACCGGCAAGATAAGAGCCCAATGAACGGCCGTACCTTACCGGCTCTGCCCAGGAGAGCAGCGAGTGCCATTTGTAGCTTTCAAGGTAAATGTTGGCAAACATCAACACAAAACACAAGATCAGAAAGGCAGGATGACCCGTTTGCTGCCATACTGCTGCATCCATGCCTGCCAGTTGCTTCCTTATCTGCCCGTATATGGCCCACAATAGCAATACCGATATGATACCGCCGGTAAGATAGTTAAGCCATATTTTGGTACTTTTGTTCACAACAGTTAATCCCCGCTTTTTTGAAAGATAACCAAATCATTCTTGGAATAGACCCCGGCACACTGGTAATGGGCTACGGACTGATATCTGTGAGCAAAAGTAACGTATCACTAATAGAAATGGGTGTGTTGCATTTATCTAAGTACAAAGACCACTCTGAGCGACTGCACCTCATTTTCAAAAAAATGGAAAGCCTCATCACCATTCACAAACCGGTAGCCGTAGCCATAGAAGCACCTTTCTTTGGCAAGAATGTACAAAGTATGCTGAAGCTGGGGCGTGCGCAGGGAGTAGCTATGGCCGCCGCCATGATGGGGGGACTTCAGGCGGTGGAGTATGCACCCCGAAAGGTGAAACAATCGGTAACCGGCAGGGGAAATGCTACCAAGGAGCAGGTGTGGGATATGCTGCAACACACCCTGAATGTGGTAGATGACATAAAATTTATGGACGCAGCAGATGCGGTTGCAGTTGCCCTTTGCCACCACTACCAGCAGCGCACTGCGGTGATGACACAAGCAACCAGCCCAAAGAAATCTACCAAAAAAAAGTCGGGCTCCTGGGATGCATTTATAGCCCAGAACCCGGACAGAGTAAAATGAAATTATGCATTATTATATATTAATTATGTATAGTTTTATCCATTATCAGGATAAGTATTATATTAGCAGGTAAATTAGCCATATTTCGTTATGTCGCAGGCAAAACTAAAAATACTTTTAGTGGAAGATGACCCGGTACTGGGTTATGTTGTGAAGGATTATCTGCAAAAACAGGATTTCGATGTAACGCACTGTACCGATGGTGATGCTGCATGGCATCAGTTTATGAAAAACATCTTCGACATCTGCTTGCTGGACATTATGCTGCCCGGTAAAAAAGACGGTATGGAGCTTGCAAACAGTATCCGCAAAAAAAACGAGAACATACCTATCATTTTGCTTTCGTCTAAAAACCTCGACAACGATAAGATTGCGGGTTTTGAGAGTGGCGCTGATGACTATGTGACCAAACCCTACAATCTGCAGGAGTTGCTCATGCGTATACAGGTATTTGTAAAGCGCAGCAAGAAGAAAGATGATATTGGACCTGTAATGTTTGATATAGGTGAATTGGTGTTTGACTATACCAATCTGCTGCTCAAAAACGATAAAGTAGAATACCAGCTTACACAGCGCGAAGCAGACCTGGTGCGCTATCTGTGCCTTAATGCTAACAGAGTGCTCAAGCGCGATGAAATACTGATGAGCGTATGGGGTAAGGACGATTACTTCCTTGGCCGCAGCATGGATGTGTTCATTACAAAAATCAGAAAGTACCTGAAATCTCAAACCTCTGCCAAATTACAGACCATACACGGTATAGGTTTTAAATTCAATTACAACCCGTAAAAACACACTGATAAATTATTTGTGGCTGGTAGTGACAGGAGTGGTTTTACCCTTCTCCTGTTGCCTGTATTTGTATTCCTTGAAGATGGCATAACATGCGGGCAGCATTATGATAACCAGAAAAAAGATAACCAGCAATTTGCTCTTTATATTCGATTCGTTTTGCACTGTCTAGTCGTGTTTTATGGTGTAAAATTAGGCGAAAAAATCAGGACCTTTTCCGCAACATATCTATTACCCCTTCCTGCTGTAGTATCAGATAACCAATCCTATCGTTAGATATGCCTTCTTTTAGCCGGTAGGTAAACTGGTAAACACCGGAAGCAGATATGTTCGTCTCGAAATAAGAAAATAATATCCTGCTATCCTGCTCAAACTGTTGGGCTACTTCGTATAGATGGGTAGACAATGCCATAATGTGATTTGGGTGATTCA
Source organism: Taibaiella sp. (assembly GCA_021740995.1). Taxonomy (GTDB): domain Bacteria; phylum Bacteroidota; class Bacteroidia; order Chitinophagales; family Chitinophagaceae; genus Nemorincola. The sequence continues at coordinate 47,536 of JAIOYR010000016.1, read as the reverse complement.
TCAGCCCATCTACCACTGCCTTGGTGCACTCGTAGGCATCATGCACATTAGTGCCTTTGAAGAGCTCGTCCATCAGAGCCAGATGCGGTTTTTCCTGCCCCAGGCGTGCCGCTATATGCTTCATACGCTGTACCTCTGCAAAAAAATAGCTTTCCCCCTTCAGTATATTGTCCTCAGCGTGCATATTGGTGATGATGCCATGCATAAAACCAATACGGAGCCTGCGTACAGGTGCACCCATGCCCAGGTGTGCAAGCAGCGCACCTATACCCAGCGCCCGCAGGTAAGTAGTCTTGCCCGACATGTTGGCACCGGTAAGCAACAGAAAGTTCCTGCTGTTGCCAAATGAGGTATTGTAGGCTATGGGGTTGGTGAGCAGCGGATGATAAATACCCTCCGCTTCAAACAATACAGGAGCCTCCGGCAACAACTCAGGAAAAACCCACCCATGCTCTGCCGTAGCACGTGCCATAGACTGCCATGCATCCATACGGGCATAGCTGCCCATAAGCCGGTATATTGTATTTTTCATTTCACGCCTTGCCTGATATTGCAGCGTAGATAATTCCGAAAAACCGGTATGCTCATTTACCTCCATTATGGCAGGGGTGAGCCGGTGCTGCAGTTCCTGCTTCATAGTGCCCAGCTCCCGCGCCAGCAATGCAGGCACACCGTCCCGTTCTGCCATTGCTACCAGTTGGCTACAGCCATTCAGAAAGTCGGACAAGTGGGATAACGAAAAGCGGGTGAAAAAATATTCACGCCTGTTGAACAGCTTTTGAAAGGCCGGAGAAAGCAGTCTGGCAAAACCGCCGGGCGGTGCAGAAATATTATCTGCCGACTCGAAAAACTTATCTACCATCACCAGTGTACCATTCAGTACTACTGCAGGCCACAGCTCCGGGTGCGCATACCAGAACCTGATAGTATCCTGTACTTCCACCAGTCCTTCGTATGTAGCCGGAGGGTTCAGTATATGCCTTCGCAGTTCTTCCTTGCCTGCTTGTGTTGCCGTGCGGTCTATCAATGCAAACACACCATCGCTGCCATCGGCAGGGAATATAGATAGGTCTTTGAGTGTGGTTTTGTCGTTTTGCATACTGCACCCTAGGGAGCTTGTTTTTATCAATTACCGGTCAAATCTCAATCGCTGTCCCCGCACGGTGTCGTTCACTTTTCCGTTCTCGTATACTACCTCGCCATTTACAAATGTGGTATGCACAGACGCTGGGAAGGTATGACCCTCAAACGGCGACCAGCCACATTTAAAGAGTATGTTTTGTTTGGTAACGGTAATGCCCTTATTCATATTCACCAGCACCAGATCGGCATGATAGCCCTCGCGTATATACCCACGGCGGTCTACCCGGAAACACTGTGCCGGAGCATGGCACATCTTCTCCACTACCTTTTCTATAGTTATACGTCCTTCCTGCACATACTGCAGCATCAGCGGCAGCGAGTGCTGCACCAGCGGCACACCCGCAGGTGCTTTCTGGTAGGGCTGCTGCTTTTCTTCCCATGTGTGCGGTGCGTGGTCTGTGGCTATTATATCCAGCCGGTCGTCCAGCAGTGCCTCCCATAGTGCAGCTTTGTTCTCTGCCGCCTTTAGGGCAGGGTTACACTTTATCAGGTTGCCATAGCGCGCATAGTCATCGGCAGTAAAATGCAGGTGATGCACACATACTTCGTTGGTGATGCGCTTCTCTGCCAGTGGCAGCATATTGCTAAACAATTGCAGCTCGTGCGCAGTAGATATGTGCAGTATATGCAGCCGGGTATTGTGCTTCTTTGCAAGTTGCACTGCCGCAAAAGAACTTTCAAAGCAGGCCTCTACATCGCGTATCAGCGGATGAAAAGAAGCATTGTCTGCATCAGGATACTTTGCCTTGTTGGCATTCACAATCTTTTCATCCTCGCAATGGGTAGCAATGAGCAGTTCTGAGTCCGAGAATATACGGGATAGCGTCAGGTAATTATCTACCAGCATATCGCCTGTGCTGGAGCCCATAAATATCTTCACACCGGCTACATCATTTTTCTTGGCATTGGTACGCAATACTTCATCTGCATTACTGTTCGACACACCCATGAAAAATGAATAATTGGCAACAGATGTTGCGGCACCTATCCGGTACTTATCTTCCAGCAGCTCCTGCGTCAGTGCGGGAGGGTTGGTGTTGGGCATTTCCATGAACGAGGTCACACCCCCGGCTACCGCAGCACGTGCCTCTGTACCTATGGTAGCTTTCTGGGTTAGTCCCGGCTCTCTGAAGTGTACCTGATCATCTATCACTCCCGGCAGCAGGTGCAGCCCTTCGGCATTCATTACAGAGCAGTTGCCCACAGGTGTTATGTTATCTGCTATCTGTTCTATGTAGCCGTTTTTTATCAGTACATCCTGTACTTTGCTTACACCCTCATTTACTACTATAGCGTTCTTTATAATTTTTGAAAACATATCAGTATATTCGCCCCGTCTCATCGGGTGCTTTTTGTGTGAACTGCAAAGCTACCGAATACACTTTTGAAAAACTTCCTTTATGCTTAAAAAAGCCATATTACTCCCGCTATTCGTATTCATTGCCTTTTTCGCTTCAGCGCAAACCACGTTTTTACCGCTGGGCTCAGAGGGCTATCACAATCTGGACCGCTGGGAGACACTTACCGGCCGGTTTTGCGATAGCCTTGCCAATGGCAGTAAGCCGGAATCGAGGAGGAATGCCGTGCATTTTATAGAGTCTATTCAGCCAAAGCGTGACAGTGGTGTAGACGTAATAGAAGTTGTGGACAATGCTAAACTGCAGAAAAACATGAGCAAAATTGACTACTACAATATGCAGCAGATGGTGTCTGAAAGTGGCGAGTGGGCTGGCGACGAAAACGGTGCTATCCGCTCAAAGCGCTCGCTGCTCAATACCTTCTACAAAACACAGTACAATTTCGCTTACGTAAAAACCAATAATTTCTTCGTGGTGGTAAATCCGGTGCTGAGCGGCCAGGTGCTGATGCAGAATAATAGCCCGGCTGCAGACCCGGTTACAAAAACAACAATACCCAAAATGACTACTGCCAATAGCCAGGGTGCTGAGGCGCGCGGCTGGATAGGCAAAAAAATAGGCTTCTACACCATGATAACCGATAACCAGGAAAAGCTGCCCTACCACGTAAACAACTGGGCACAAAGAAAGCTGGAAGCAGTGCCGGGTGCCGACTATTTCAAAAAGAGTGTAAACCAGTTTGGGGCGTATGACTACCTGCAGGTAAGCGGCTATGTAAATGCAGACATTGTAAAGAACCACCTGAATGCCACATTCGGTTTTGGGAAAAACTTCTTTGGCGATGGTTTTACCAGCCTCTTCCTTACAGACAATTCATCCAACATGCCCTATATGAGGCTGCAGGCGCGTATCTGGAAGCTCAATTATGAGTGTCTGTATCTGGAGCTCACACCACAGTATGTAAAAGGTGCCGACCGCATATTGCCACACAAGTACTCTACGATGCGCTACCTCAACCTCAATGCCACCCGCTGGCTCAATGTGGGTCTGTTCGAATCGCAGGTATTTGCAAGAACAGGTGGCTACGAAATATCTTACCTCAACCCTGTGATACTCAGCACTGCTATGAGCCGCTACAATGGCGCAGGCGACAAGTCTATACTGGGCATGAGCGCAAAGGCACTTATTGCACAGCGCTTTCAGTTATACGGTCAGTTCCTGCTCAATGAGTTCAGGATAAAAGAGCTTACCGGCGGCAACAAATGGTATGGCAACAAGTGGGGTGTGCAGATGGGCGGCAAATACTTCAATGCTTTTGGTCTGAAAAACCTGGACCTGCAGGGCGAGGTAGATGCCGTCCGCCCCTACACCTACTCGGCACAGGATACTATAGCCAACTATACCAACTACAACCAGCCACTGGCCGACCCACTGGGCTCGGGCTTCATCAAAGCTATCGGGCAGATACGCTACCAGCCCATGAAGAACCTCACAGTTACTGCACGTGCTACCTACTACATACGTGGCAACGATACAGGCAGCACCAACTATGGCAATAACATATTCAAAGCCTACCCTACGGCTACCACGCAGTATGGTGTAGCTATGATAAACGGTACAGAGAGCAACTGTAAAATAGCCAGCCTCAACCTGTCTTACCAGATACGCCGCAATATGTTTGTAGACTGTGGTGGTGTATACCGCAACTATCAGAATGTAGACAACCGTTACCCGCACTCATCTACCACCGGTGTTACCACCAGTGCACTCAGCACCACTTATGTATACTTCGGAGTAAGGATAAATGCTGCCAGAAGGGCGTATGATTTCTTTTAATCAGCAAGTACCTATAAATGGGGGCCTAACGTGATTTAGGGAGTGAAAGAGACACCTTATAAAGATTTTTTGTGGAGGATTTGAGGGCTGTTAAGCGTTTCCAAACAAACACCTAACTTTGTAAGAGGTTTAAAACAACCAGGCAAATGAGTACGATTGTTATAAATGTTGATGATAAGTCTTCGGCAAAGTTATTCCTTGATTTGGCCAAAAAATTAAGTTTCAAAGCCATGATACTCACCGATCAGCAGAAGGAGGATTGGGCTTTGTTGACAATGATGGAGTCCAGAAATGAAGAGCCTGCTCTGCCGGTGGAAGGTGCACTTGATATTTTAAGCAGGATAAAATCAAAATAGTCCAATGCTTGTTGTCACTACCGCTTCTTTTAATAAAGACATCAGCAAGATAAAAGATAAAATTCTTGCCTCCCGTATTGAACAGATCATTCTGAAGATACAATTGGCTGATAATATTTCAGAGATTAGCAGTTTGAAAACTATGTCAGGTGCGGACAATGCCTACCGTATCAGAATTGGAGACTACCGTTTAGGTATTACGGTGTCGGACAATATTGTGCGACTGGTCATTTTTGCGCACCGAAAAGACATTTATCGCTATTTTCCTTAGGTGCCATTTTTGTAAGCCTACGGTTACCACCAATGGGATTTTTCGAACGTTATAACCCGCGCCGTGCAATGGTTTCATTTTGCTGCGGCGAGAGTGGGACAGCTTCCGAAGATTTTTGTGGAATAATTCAGAGCAAACGCCAATGTCATTAACTTAAGCAAGCCTATAGGGCTTGAATAGGAATAGCCCCCGATAGCTATCGGGGGTTTCACCGGCGGAATAACGTTAGAAAACACCAACCCTGAAAGGGTTGAAAAAGGGTACGCAATTTGAAAACTCCTTAAGCTAATGCCGTTGTTCCCGGATGTTAGCGTAGCACATCCGGAACTACAAATATAACTCCGTCTCCCGACGGCCTTCACTTTGATGCCGCTCTATTTTCCTCCCGAACCCTCTGCAACCGTTTTCAATCAGTTTTCGCAAAAAAAGTTGCCAGACAGATTTTCCAGGTGCGAAGCTATATATGCGGCAAACAAGGTGAATGCCACATTTAAGACATACCCTCATACCGGGCATGGCACTGATCGGCTCATATATACCGAGGTTCTTGCTTTTTTCCGGCAGATTATTGACCATGAGTAGTAAGCGTTTCGCAGACTTACTATTTTCAGGACAGCCCTTACATTTTTGTAGGCTGGACGGACATCTTTCGATGATTTTTGTGGAGGATTTGCGGGCGATTACGTCATTTAACGATAAAATGCTCAAGTAAATTTGGATCAATAAAACCATTTATAGTGCGAGTAATGGCTTACGAAATATTTATACTCTGCTCATATTTCACAAGATGGTTCAGTGCAATTGAAATGTATTTTTCACCAAACAACTTACTCTTTCGAGTTGACCAATTTTGAATCGTTTGAACAACTTGTTCCCTATCAATACCGGGATTTGTTTTACGAACAAAATCAACACTTGCTAAAATTTCAATAGAAAGAGCAGATTGAAACCCATCAATAAGTTTTGTTAGGTTTCTGATTATGGCTATTTGCTCTGGCGTTAACTCCTTTTTAATGTATTCGCTCACTTCATCTGCTTTATCATATTGTAATTCCAATGGCTCAAATGCTTTAACGTTCATTTGCTCCAATCCTTTAAGATATTTGCCATTCAAATTCTGGAGTACATGTTCAACCCCCACGCTGTATGGCCCATAATGGTGTGCCTTAAATTGCAGCCTGCTAAAACTTTTCTCCCCTAGTCTTTGTAAAAAATATGCTAGTTTATTCGCAACAAACAAGCTACTGTTCTCACCTAGAGATTCATAATAGAACATAGCGTAGAGTAGCATGGCTCTCGCTGGTGTTAATTTCACTTCTTTTGACGCTTGTTGCTTTTTAAGTAGTTCTTTTACAGCATCATCAGGTTCAAAAACAAATATATCAACACCATCAATGGCACATAGGTATTTTTTCATCAATTCTTTTACCTTGTCCCACTTCAATCCACCGTTTCCACAACCCAAGGGAGGAATAGCAATACTTTTTATATTTTCTTTTTTAATGACTGAAACCAATTCAATTAATCCGCTCTCAATATATTCGTACTTAGATTTTTGAAACCACTCTGTTTTTGTAGGGAAATTGATAATTATCTTTTTTCCTTCCTTTACAATTTCGTGAAAAACTAATAATTTCCCAGGCACCAACCATTTGTCCTTACAGGCTTTCGAGTACGCTTTAAAATTATTAGGAAAGGCATCCTTGAACTGTAATGCAATACCTTTGCCCATAACGCCAACCGTATTAACGGTATTAACGAGAGCATCAGCACCTGAATCAAGAAGATTGCCTTTTATAAAATTCATAAGTAGTAAAATAGATTATTGGGATTGACTACAATTTGTATTTGCAACCCTAAATCGGCAACAATTTTCTGCGCTAAAATACGCTTTTGTTCATTGAAAACGATAATGCCACTTATGCAGCTAACCGGCACGTGAGTTTTTACAAGAAATTCAGCCTGTTTGCGTACTTGTCGTTCTGGGAATTCTTCTATGGGATTCCAATACCTGAGTGAGACTACATCCCAATGTATCTCATTCAACTGGGCGATGTTATTGTAGAAATCGGTCAAACTGTCTTTGGCATGACCGTCTGAAAAACACCATTCAGGACAATTGTCTATTACCCTATCCAATCGACAAATAATATACACTATATCCTCCTGAGGCCGTTTAGTTACGCCTCTGTGTCCAGTCTTAATATTTAGCAACATCGGGGATAAAGGTCCAAAATAGAACGGCACATATTCTCCAAGAGTACCATTCGGTGGGTTTATTCCTACTGGATAGTCATTTCTTTGCTGAATCAAACCACTATCCCCAATATTAATATAATTGGGATCCGCCATTGGATGATGTCTTGTATACATACCATGTCGCAATAAGTAGTCTACATTGCTAATGTGAACTATTCTATACAATCTCAATATTTCAGGTTGCTTACCAGGCATTGATACAATATTAATTCTTTACCTTTATATCTCATTCAACTACATCAAAAATTCCATTTAGAATATCAACAATTTCGTGCCGAGTTTCAATATCGGTATTGACATTGATTGAAATTAAAGACGGAAATTATCGCCAACGCTAATAAAAATATAGAAATCGTTACCAAATAAGAATTGTAAACAGATAGACTGTGGATCGGGTGGATATACATCGTTGGTACAGATTTTCGACCAATAAAGGGACAACATCGAACGACAAAACCCGCGCCAGGTGGGGATTTCATTATACTGCGGGCTGTAAGGGACAGGTTTTGAAGATTATTGCGGGGGATTAGCGGTCGATTCAGTATTTTAAAGAATTAGCTGCTTCTTGCCCATGTAAATATTAAGAAGAATGAGGTGTCCATGCTATTGGGTCGAACTTTAGCCTATCGTCTAAACTTTTTACGATTAAGGCTATTGATTTTCTTCTTTGAATCTCATCATTCCGTTCATCTTCTTTTATCTCTGGCCAAGTTCTAATTTTCAAGTGTTTTTTTACACTCAAATCCGAGAGTCGGCCAATATAGTCATGATATAAATGAAAGGGTTTTAGATCATCTTTATATGCCTTAAAAGCGTCTCTAAATTCAGTATTTAATAGTTCTTTACCTGTCAAAATCAAAACTGAATTTCTTGGCCGATTTCCGCTTCCTGTTTGAAAGTGTCGTGCAAGGTTTGCAATTAAATTAATTTCCGAATCTTCAAGAGTTGCATTCAAGGTAGCAAATGATAAAACTGCACCGGGAAACTCCTCTCCTAGTATTTTCATCCTTTCAACATCCTTATCTATAATTCTTATGTAAGTTTTACACTCACAAAACAAAAGGATCGGTTCTTTTTCATTATCAAATTTGTCCTGTAATAAAATTGCCAAATCTATTTCTTTAGGATTTACCTCTCTTTCTACCCCAACTTTTATTAATTCAAACCCAATTAGTGCAGACATTCTACCATCTATATTAGTGAATTCGTCCTTAAATAGTTTTAATGTTGCAAAAACCGACATAATGCCATCAGCCTTGTTATTTCGTGAAAAGGGTCCGATTCCACGGTATGACCATTCTATAGAATTTGGGTTATGAGTAGGCAGTTCAAATTGATTTCTACAAACTGAGCACACCAATTCTTCTGAAAGTTGCGATACAAGGTAAAAACTATGTTGACCACAAACTGAACACTTTAATCGGGCACCCATTTCAACTATTTTTTTATCTAATAGCTGTTTAATAAAATGGCGTGTGAACGAATTGTCATTTTCTTTCGTTTGTTTTTTTATTTCTCCTGTTAAAGTTGTGTACAATACATCTTTACTTCCTTCAAAAAGCTCAATGATTTTTAGCCTTGTTGGTGTTAGAAAAAAACGTGACCAATTAAGTCCGCCGATATTTTTTAATACTTCCTTCGCAAGTCTACTATTTACTGTTTCATTTAGTTTGTGCTCTCTGTTCAAGAAGTAGCTGGTAAAGAAGTCTACAGATTTTGGAATGTCAAAGCGAATATTATCATCTGTCTTTTTTACTGTACGATGTAGGCCAGTCCGTGAATGTCGCCAGTGACGAAAATCAAATGTATTAAGAAGTTGTTTTAATTGGTCGTTAGTTATACCGTGTAAAAGCTCTGCGTATTCGGCATATTCATCGTAAAGCGAAAACGATATTATTATCTTGTAAAGTTCATTCCAAGAGTTAAAATCCTGCAATTCAAAGGGTATTTTGTGAGGGGTAAATCGTAGAGTGTCGCCCTCAGTATCAATATGGTCAAAGAATGTATCTAAATATGGTGTAGCACTTGTAATATGGTCAGCATTAAGTACCTCTTGGCTATGCCAAAATCTAGGAAACCAATTTTGGTAGGATAAGTGTATTTGAACGTTGTATGCGTTCAAATTTGGTGCAATCTTTTTTATTGTGGATTCGACTGTTGTTTCAGAAATCCCATTTCCAATAAGTAATTTTAGAATATTTATTGACAAGGAATTTTCACTGATTGTAAACTCGATAAAGTGAGCAATAACTTCTTTAAAGAATTGATAATTGTCACTATCTACTGGCACTGGAACAACATACCAACCCGCAGCTCTTAAATTCCAAAAGTTGAGCAAATCATTAACCTCGTTTGACCTGAGAAAGTAAATTGCAGAATCGGTATGATAGTGCTTATCGCGCCAAGACCGCAACTTATATACGTTCAATTCAGTCACATCAGCTCTTATTGTTTTTCTATAATCAAGCAATGTGTTCCAGTTCAATGTCGGTTCTTCAAAAGACTGGTTTCCCTGAAATAATGCTCTAGTATGTTCTCGGAGACGATTTGGAATGCTACCCTTAATGCTCTTTAATAAAAGTTGCCCATCTTCAATTTTGGGAATTGAGAATTTGGCCCCATCATTTCTAACGAATTTAAATTCATTTTTCAAAAAGTGTTCCGCAATATCTATATAGGAAATAGTAGCTTTATTGGAGTTGGACAAATTTTCGTTAAACTCAATGTTCAGCTCAATTTGCCTTCCGTTGCTTATGGATTTTACAAATTCAATATCCACTTCTTCATCAACAATTAAAACATCTGGGTCATAATTATTAATTGTGTTAATGTAGAAGTCTGGTGTGGTGATATCAATTCCATATTCCAATCGGAATTGTTCTGTAAGTTCTGCATAATAGGGAATGATTGGACTGAATATGCCGCCCCAGACTGAAAACGCTAATTCCATTGCTCTTTCCAATCGGTTTGTACTATCCGGAAGTATCAAAAACATGTACCTAATCGGTGCAAGTTTCTGTTGAACGCCTACATTCATTGAATTCTAAATGACTATAAAGATACGCACATATACATGAGTTGAACTTTGGTTATTAATTATTTAGTTCTACAAATAGGACTTTAGCCGTTGTTCCTGGATGTTAGCGTAGCGCATCCGGAACAACAAATACGACTCCGTCTCCCGGCGGCTTTCATCTTGATACAGCCAAATGCCAGCACTGACCTGCTAAAACCAGAACCGTTTTTCCATAGCGCATCAGCTACCGAAAACAGACCACACTATCCTTGCCTTCTTTTACATGACGCTTGCGGCACGGGTTCCAAAAAATGTGGATATCATTTTCCGCCACACCGGCAAAACCCCAACTCTTGGCACAACTTTTGTGGCATATCTGCTTATAATTCGACTCCTATGAACCTACGACTAATCACCCACGACTTGCGACCAAAATTGCGCAAAAACCCTGCCCCTGCGCAACTTTTGCGCAAGAATTTAGAGGCAACTCATTGATTATCAATGAAACCATGAGCAAAAAAGTTTTTTTGCGCAAAATAGCGCACTGGGCAAACACCACCGGCATGTTAAGGCGAACGTATAAGGGATTCGAAGAAATCAGTGTGACGAGCTTAACCCCTGCAGCCACTCATCTACCACAGGCTCAAACTGCCGGTAAGCATTAGTTACAGCAATAGATGTGTAAGGGAATGTTACAGTTTCTTTCAAGGCGCTATCCAGCTCAAACCCACCCTGTGTTGTGCTATAAAACGCGCCCCGTTCGTGCAGCATTTTGCCCAGGTACTCCTGCTCTGTTTGTCCCGGTGTGGGTAAGAGTATTGCTTTTTTGCCCAGTGCTATCAGGTCCATAATGGTAGAGTAGCCGCTACGGCATATCACCATGTCTGCAGCACGCAGCAGGGGCAAGAGTGCTTCATTGCCCAGCCGTTTATGGTAGGTGATATGAGCGGGAATATTGTCCGGTATTTGTGCATCATTACTGCCGGCTACAAATGTGATATTGCCTCCCTTGTGAGTAACTGCCTGTTGCCATAAAATGGCTGACAAAATGCTCCTTTGTGGCTCTGGGCCGGACAGCAACACCAATATGCCGCCTCCACCCTGTGATGCCGGCACTTCTGCTGTGGCAAACCTCGATAGCAAACCTATATAGCTGTACCGCTCAGGCATATGCTCTGTATGCGAGAGTTTGCCGGCAAGCCCGAGAGCCGCTTCGGTATCTACTATCCAGGTACTGCCAAATTTGTTGAGCTCCCGGTAGTGCAGCCGCTGCACTATAGTGTCTGCGGCACCTCCCAGTCCCGTTAGCACCCGTAGCTGGTGGGTCATTATCACAGTAGGAATAGAGGGATGATGCAAGCCATATCGGTTGTCCGACAGTACACCATGCAGATTATGCTCTTTTACTGCCTGCTTCAGCCATTCATGCTCGTGCTTTATCATGCTCAGTATGCCCGGCATCTGGTACAGCAGCCCCGCCTGCAGCACCCTGTTCAGGGCAGAGTAGCGGATATTATACCCGTCTAAATGAACTGTTTGTATTTCGTTGTTATAGGCATCCTTTATTATAGATATTTGTGTTGCATTGCCGGCTACTATCGGGGTATGCCCCAGCTGGCGCAGATAGCTGATAACTGGCATACACCGGGTGGTGTGCCCACCCCCCCAGTCCAATGGGGCTATCAAAATATTTTTAGATGCAGGATTGGGCAATATTCTTTATTTTTACAAAAGTAGATTTTATGAAAAGAACAAAAGCAATACGTGTCGTGATTTATTTATTTGCCCTGACGCTTCTGGGTACTATGACTGAAGGTTGTAAAAGCAGCAAAAACTGTGGCTGCGGTTCCGACATCAGTGCCATGTACAAGCCATCCAAAAGATACCGCTGACAAATGAATGAAATGCGGTAAACATAAACCGTAAAAATTGTGTTGTATGTGGTACAGAAATCGTGTCTGGATACATTATGTAAAAAATATCATTGCTGCAGATATGAACTCTGCCATATTCCTTGCTTCCTACATCAGGCGGGTAAGCATCAATAAAGACTATGCTTCGTCTCTGGAAATCTTTGACCTGCAAAAGTACAAGGTCATCCGTAATGCCGCTAAAATCACCGGCTCCCTCCGCGACAAACGCAACCAGCCTTTTATATTCATTGCCTGCAAGAATTGATGGCTTGTCTCTCAGCAATCCATATCCTCGCACGGTAGCTTAGGCGATTCCAGCTCTATAGTAGCATGGTGAATATTGTTGTGCAGCAATTTGTGTTTTAGCTCGTGCACCAGCTTCATTTTTTCGTCAAAGCTCAGGCTGTCGCTGAGTGTGAGGTGCGTGGTCAGTGCATTTTGTGTAGTGCTCATAGCCCAGATATGTGTATGGTGCATACCCACTACACCTGTGGTGCCCGATATCAGCTTTTCTACTTCCTCCTTCGTCACATTTATGGGCACTGCATCCAGCGCCAGCCGCAGACTATCGGTGAGCAGCGACCATGTGCCTGCCAGTATCACTATCAGTATCACTATACTCACTGCACCATCCAGCCAGTACCAGCCTGTTCGGCTTATCAGCAGCCCGGCTACTACTACTCCCACCGACACCAGCGCATCGGTGATCATGTGCAGGTATGCTCCTTTTACATTCATGTCATGTTCTTTGTTTCTGAAGAAGAACATAGCTGTTCCCAAATTGATTACTATGCCCACTCCTGCCACCATAGCTACTGTGCCACCAGCTACAGGTTGTGGGTGTTGCAGGCGGTGTATAGCCTCATAGCCCAGCACACCTATGGCTATGAGCAGTATTACCGCATTGGTTAGTGCTGCGAGAATGGTTGTCTTTTTATAGCCGTATGTAAATGAGTTAGTGGGTTTAGACTTTGCCAGCCTGAAGGCAATCAGTGACAATATCAGACTGGCTACATCGCTCAGGTTGTGTCCTGCATCAGATAGCAGTGCCACAGACCCGGTAACAAACCCGGCTATGGTTTGCACAAACACAAATGCCGTGTTCAGCACTATACCCGCCACAAAAGCCCGATTCATATCAGCACCCGCAGGTGCATGATAATGGCTGTGGTCGTGGCTGTGATTGTGTTGGTGCATTTACTGCATTTATTTAAACCATGAGCTGTACATGAGGTAGTTGTTGGCTATCCGCTCTACTTCGCCCTTCAGTAGCTCCTGGCTTATGTCTTTAACTTTTTTAGCCGGCACACCGGCATATATGCTTCCGGCAGGCACCTGTGTCCCCTCCAGCACTACCGCACCGGCAGCTATAATACTGTTAGAGCCTATTACTACATTATCCATCACTATAGCGCCCATGCCTATCAGCACATTGTCGGCTACCGTGCAGCCATGTACCAGTGCATTATGACCTATAGACACATTGTTGCCTATCACTGTTTTTGTTTTCTCATAAGTGCAGTGGATACAGGCACCATCCTGAATGTTTACTTTATCCCCTATCCTTATGCTGTTTACATCGCCCCGCACCACCGCATTGAACCATATACTGCATTCTTCTCCCATTTTCACATCGCCCACTATAGTGGCATTGGGTGCTATAAAACAGCTTTCGGGTATTTGTGGCAATACGCCCTTTACCGGCAAAATATATGGCATGATACTACAGTTGTTTAGAATACAAAGAAACGGACTAATTCGGGAAATTTAGCAGTAGCGGTTAGAGTGTATGTATATTACTGAGAATGGTGTGATTCTTACAATAACTATGTAAATTAGTATAAAGAAGCGCTACGAAAAAACGTCAACTTTACTACCACATAAACGCCATGAGAGACAAAAAAGAAATACTTCACCAACTGTATATAGAGCTGGTAAAACTGCAAAAAGAAGTAATAGCCTCCGGACTGAAGCTGTGTGTGATACTGGAAGGCAGAGATGCTGCAGGAAAAGACGGCACCATAAAAACTATAGTAAAGCACCTGAGCCCACGCGAAACCAGGGTAGTGGCGCTGGCCAAACCTTCAGACAGAGAGCGCGAGGAATGGTATTTTCAGCGTTATACCTTTCACCTGCCCGTTTCGGGCGAGTTTGTGATTTTCAATAGAAGCTGGTACAACAGGGCTGGCGTAGAGCATGTAATGGGATTTTGCACAGACAAGCAGTACAAGTCTTTCTTTTCTGAAGTGGAGTTGTTTGAGGAAATGCTGGTAAAAGCAGGATTTTATATACTGAAATACTATCTCGACATCAGCAAGGAAGAGCAGGAAGTGAGACTCAAGGAACGGGCAGAAAACCCGTTAAAACAATGGAAAATTAGCCCGATAGATGAGCTGGCACAGAAGCACTGGAAAGACTATTCAAAGGCACGCAATGAAATGCTGCATAAGACAAATTTCAAGTATACACCGTGGTTCATAGTGAATGCAGAGAAGAAAGACAAAGCACATATCGCCATCATCACACACCTGCTGGGGCGGCTGCAATACAAGAATAAAAACGAAGATTTACTTGCTGAAAACTATGGACTAGTATTTCCGGTTACGCCCGAAACCCTGAAAGATAAGCTATACTGACATTCTGCCTAACGCATCTATACACCACAGTAGTTCTCCGACGAAGCTGCCGGCTCTTTTGTCGGTAGCTGCTTTGTCGGTAGCTATGCCCTGCTCATAAAAAGCCTCCCTCACCTTTGGTACCGGAAACATTGCCGGCACTGTCCATGCTTTCATTTTCCACAACCTGAACTGTAGCGATGTTATAACCTGACTGCCACCAAAAGAACCATCTGACACTGTAGATATGGCTATTGGTTTGCGGTGCCATTCATCGTACAATACGTCTATTACATTTTTTAGGCTGGCAGGGTAGCCACCATTATATTCCGGTGTTATAATGATTACGCCATCTGCTGCCTTTATCTTACCTGCAAAATCAAGCAACGCCTCTGTTGGCGTTGACTGTAGCCGAAGCCGCTCATCAAAGACCGGAAAACTGTATTCATTCAGATCCAGTATCTGAGCAGTAGCCAGATTGTTTTCCTGCAGGTAATTTTTGAAATACATTGCTACCCTGTGGCTGTTTCTGCCGGTGCGAACGCTCGATGAAATTATTGAAATATGGGGCATGAGACTGTGTATATACTATGCGGATTGAACGATGAATGAAAACCGGAATTTCGTAATCAAAAATACGGAATTTACCCCCGGTTATCTTACACTCTTCTTTAATTTTGATACATCATGTTTGTATTTTTTCTTCTTCAGGTAATAGCGTGCATCCTGATAAATGTGACGGGTGTTGAGCGAAAAACCTACTGCATAAAACCAGTTGCTTAGCTCTATAGGGCTTTGCTCGTCTATTACCTGCCTGTAGCCCCCCATGGCATTTACGGAGAACCACCGCATGGGTTTCAGGTGTACATCCAGGGCTGTGCCAAACGGGAAAATCCGTCCCTTCCGGTCCTGGGTAGGATCTGAAAATTTGTACCTGCCTATACCTGCTTCTATAGGTACTCCTACATCCCACGTCCTGGTATGAATGAAGTAGTATTCATAAAAGATGGTAAAGTAATTGAAGGTAAAATCAACATTCATTGCCTGGCCGTTTAGCTGGCTGAAGTGCGCAGTGGAGTTACGGAGCCGATAGATTCCTATACCTGTCTTATGCCGCTGATAGATAGTGGCACCCAATTTCAAGCCACGCAAAAATACTGCGGTATTAATATCCGGAGATGTCTTTACAAAGGTATTCCGCTGGTCGAGCGCCAGTAAGCCAATCAGTTTTCGTGGACGGTAAATGCGTGTTGAGTCTGCTATAAATTTTAATGTAAGTGAGTCAATTTTTTTTCGCTGCGCAATAGCTACGGTTGTGACACCGAAGAGAACTAAAAAGAGTAAAGACAAATTTTTTCGCAAGCTGCTATTTTTTTATGAAGGTAGTCAACATATGTCAATGCTGTTTTAGGGCTTTTCTGTTATAGGTAAGTACGCTGCGTATATGACTACCGACTATTGAATTTCGGGATATTCTTTCATTATCGTTTCCAGCTCGCTTATTATCATAGCTGTAGCGCCCCATATTATAGTACCGTCTTCCAGCTGGTATGCTTTTACCTGCCTTATCAGTCCGGGCATGATGGGTGAAGAGACATCGGTAGTTATTTTACGGTCATTGTGCAGCAAATTGCTGAGGGGTGTTTCTATGGTATAAGACACCTCTGCTTCGCTGATAACAAATTGGGGCTTGGTAGGAACATAGCCCACAAATGGATGTACATTAAAATTGCTGACGGGTATATAAAGCGATGTGAGCGCACCAAGCACATCTACATGGGACGGGGCAATACCCACTTCCTCGTGCGCCTCCCGCAGTGCGGTTGTCTGCAGGTCATTATCCTCCTGCTCATACCTGCCACCCGGAAAACTCACCTGACCGCTATGAGCCGTTCTGTCTTCGCGCCGCTTCATCAGCAGCAGTTGCAGCTCCTCATCGGCCGGGTAGAGCAGGCACAACACTGCGCTGGGTCGTGCGTTTTCAGGTACGGTATGGGGCATATTTACCACACGCCCCATCATGCGCTCCTGCGCCCTCAATCCGGGTAGTGGCTGTTGTAGCCGCTGCCTCAGCCAGTCTATTTGTTGTATCTCGAACGTCAAAAGTCAATAGTTATCGTTTCACTAACGGGTGGCAGCAGACTGTTTTATCTCACTTTGGTTGGCAGAGGGTACTTGTTTGGGTACATCCTTTTTGTAAAACTCGGGTGCTTTTCTCAGTATATTCTGGAAAGTAAGTTGTTGTATCAGAATGGTGTCTTTGTAATTGTTCATTACTGCATAAAAGCGGTCTGAGTCGTAGTCGCCGGAGAGGCTGTCTATGTCAGAGCTTTTCTGGTTTTTGCTGCGCTTGTTCACCGCCATCCAGTAGATGTCTAGATGCTGCACCTTTCCTTTTTTTGTTATGAGCTCTATCGACGAATGTTTAGGTGCAGTTTTAAAGGTAGTATCATTGTCCTCCAGCCCGTTCAAATACCCTTCGCAGTTAATGTTGTTGAAGAATCGCAGGTACATGGCAGCCCGGTTTTTATTGAGCCCGTCCGGTGCACGCATCACTTTGGCATCCGCCATTACATTTATGCTATCCTGCTCGTCTCTTGCTACCGTAAAGGAGTTCTCTGCTTTCTGATAATACTTTACCGATATGGACTTTATGTCGTCTGCCGGCACGTTAAACACGGTGCGGTCTCTCCAGTCCCGTAGTTTGGTAGAGTATCGGGGAGTCAGGTATCCTACAAAGCCAGGCGCTTCTACCACATATGGTTTTGTAGCACCTTCCATCAGCATATTGGTACCGGTATTATTCACTGCGGCGCCACCTACATAAAACACTTTTGTTTTTTTGCCACTGCGGTCATACAGTTCTACCTTGGTGCCATGGGTAGCCATGGTTTTCACCACATTATCAAAAGCATTTTTAGTTACCGGGTACAGGGGCGATTGTTTTACTAAAGTATTCAGCAGCATATTCAGCGAGCTGGGCAGTACCTTGTATTGTTGGTTTACTATCCATCCGCTGTCTGTGCGGTCAAGTGTTATACTTTCACCATGACTTGCCGCCATAAATATCTTGCCCAAAGCACCGGTATCCTTTACGTTGAAGCCTGCTTCTGATGGGTCGTATGGGTTGTCGTTGCTGTTGTTGCCCGGCAGCAGATAATAAATACCTGCGCACAGCACAGCCAGTATAGCGATGTAGAGAAGTGTTTTACGCATCGGGAGATAAGGTTTTTTGTTGGTCTTTCTTCACTTCATACCTGCGCTTCCTGAAAAACAGATAGAACGAAGCAAATACAAGTACAGAGGCAATAGGTATAGCCACATTTACCACCTGCCATGTGGTGGTTTCGGCTTTCAGCCTTCCTTTGTCCAGCAGGCGCAGCTTCACATCCTTTGAGCGGGCTTCCAGCACACCAGACTGGTCCGTGAGGTATTCCAAGCAATTCAGCAGGAAGTTCTTATTGGCAAAGTACTCTCCGGTAAACTGATAGTAGCCCATGGGCAATACACCATCCTTGGTAGAATAGCCATTACTGAACGCCTCTCCTACAGATACTACTATCATACTGTTGGGTGCTGCGCATACCGACTTAAATGGTTGTTTCAACGAATCAAGCAATCGCAGGTATTGCGGTGCCAGCCTGCCTTTGTATACAGAGTGGAAAGTTCCCTCCAGCAATACTGCTACCGGCAGGTAAGGCTTGGTAAACATCTCGTGCCGCAATGGATAACTCATCATGCTCAGGCTCACACGCACCGGAGATCGTGCACTGCGGCTATACTTAGAGGTGTGTAGCAGAATGGTTTTCTTAATGCCATCACTTTTTATGGTATCTATACTATTGGTGAAGCCTGCCATCACCAGATCCATGTTTTTCACTATGGGGTGTTCCTCAGTCGGGTTCAGCCTTGGGAAGTATACCCAGTCGTTCAGCTGCGGTTTACCGTTATTCAGCACCCGGGGCAGTGGGTTGCACTGCATGTCTTCTACCAGATCAAAATTGACCCGTACCCCATACTTGAAGAGCATCTCATCGAGCTCTGTAGGATGCTCCATAGCTATAAACTGTGGACTGTTGGCAAAGCTGTCAGTGGTAGCATTGAGTGCATTCACCACCCATAGCACATGTCCGCCCCGCATGATGTACTGGTCTATTTTCAGTTTATCCGGCCCGCTGAATGTCTGACTGGGCTGGTTGATGATTATGGCATCGTAAGCCGATGAAATGTCAATGGTTTGAGTGAGGTCCAGCGAGTCGAGGTTATAGATGCCCGGCAGGGTACTGAGCATATCGAAGGTCTTTACACCCAAGGGCTGCCCATGACCCGTAATATAGGCTACCGAGGGTCTTACCGGTCTTCCCAGCTGATTGATTGCATTGGCAAACTTGTACTCCAGCATTGCCTCGGCGTAGGTTATCTGCTCAATAGAGCCTCTGCCCGGCGGTGCATCTAACAGGTATATAGGCATCTCCCTGCCATTGTACTGTACCAGCGCATAGGGGAAGAAAGTTTTCATGGAGTATTCATCATTATCCTCCGTCTTCAGCTCCATTACGTTTATGCCCTTCATCTCCAGATTGTGGGCTATAAGTTTCTTTTCTTTTTCGGTCTTCCCTTCAAAGGGGTCAGTGAATCTGAATACTATTTTATTCCCTGCTATCTCTTTGAAGGAGCGTAGCCGCTCTCTGATTGCCTCCTGCAGCCGTTGTAGCCCTGCGGGGAACTTTCCTTTCAGGTATACATCTACTACCGCTACTTCGGGCATACTGCGCAGCAGCTTTTTGGTGGGTTCTGTGAGTGTAAACCTTTTTTCATGGGTGAGGTCCAGGCCGGCATGAAAGTAAGATGCCAGTATATTCACACATACCAGTATAGCAGCCATAATCACAATGCGGATTGTGGCTTGCTGTTGCTGGCGGTTTTTGTGTGCTGGTGTTGCCATACTGGTTTATTTACCCCTATGCCGCCCCTGCGCCGCGTGTACGCGATGCCAGTGAGAAACGGGTAAGCGATATAAAAAATGTAATTACTGATAAAAAATACACCACGTCGCGGCTGTCTATAAGCCCCCGGCTTATGGAATTGTAATGAAACTCCATACCCACCATACTCAGGTAGTAGTCTATACCTTCCGAAAATTTTGGGAGCTTGCTCAGTTGCTCAAAACCGGTATAGAGTATATAACATGCGAGTAGCGATATAAGAAAACCAACCACCTGATTGGCAGTAAGCGACGAGCAGAAAATACCTACTGCGCCAAACGTAGCTGCCAGAAAAAACAATCCTATGTAAGAGCCTATAATGGCTCCGGTGTCTATGCTGATATCTGCGTACGAAAGGTTTTGAATAGTGTAAACGTAAATGAGCGTTGGCAACAAAGCAAAGATGATAAGTGCGATAGTGGCAAAATACTTGCCAAGTGTGATCTCCAGGTCAGAAACCGGCTTGGTAGACAGCCACTCTATGGTACCGGTGCGAAACTCATCGGCAAAGGAGCGCATAGTAACAGCGGGTACCAATAGCAACAACAGCCAGGGGGCTATCTGGAAGAAACGCTCCATAGAGGCATAGCCATACGCCAGAATGCTGTATTCAGGTATGATCCACAGAAATAGGCTGCACGCTACCAGAAATACCAGCAACGCCACATAGCCTACTATGGAACTGAAGAAAGAGTTTATTTCTTTAATAAAGATACTTCTCATTGTATCGTCGCCCCCGTATAGGGTGGGCAAATATAATAAAAGGAGGTCGGTTTATATCTTATAAGGAAATTGTAAAAGTTAAAATTTAGAAGGTTGGTTTAGGCAGTCTACTACTTGCTTAGTTTTCTTCGCTGGTATCAGAGCGGGGTTTCCGCTCCCTTGTGAGCAACATGAAAACAGTAGTACCTACCGCTGTACCCACAAATAGGCCAAAAACGTATTTGGCATTGATTGTTACAGCTGGCTCGTCGTTCATCAGCCTTACAAATATCTGTGTAATCACAATCACAAACATCATGCTAAAAAATGTCCTGAAAACTTTGGGTATTCTGTTCATTCTGATTGTTTGCGGAATGTTTACGACTTTGCGCTTGCCGGTTTTCGAATAGGAAATATGCAAATACAAGTATGGCGTGGCGGCAATAAAACAGTTAATCTACCGTCCACCAAAACTCCAAAACTTCATAATTACTGTAGCTGCTTGTGGGATCTTCATAAAACATACTTACGAAGATGCTGTCGGCATCCCGGTAATAGGTCATTTCACCGGAAAAAGAACCGTCGTAATTATCATATTGATTAAATACAATAATAGAACCATTGTTTTCACCCAAATAAAAGCTTCTATCGCGGAAACGAACCTCCCGGTCACCTTTCCTTGTTACGGCTGTTTGCACATCTCCGGTAGTAGTATCATACTGAGGTCCCATTACTCTTACATTACTGTCGGTCGTAAAGCGGGGAGTACAGCGCATATACTTCCACTTTGTAAGCTTAAACATCGGCGGAGTAAGGTCTTGCTGCTTGCAGCCAGTAACGGTGAGGAATGCACCCAGGAGGGCCATAGCGGCAACGAAAAAAATTTGACGGGATTTAGTCATATGCTGATTTTGAAGATAAAGGTAAAGAATTTACATAATCGGAATAGCAATGAGCAATAAAATCTCCTATTTATTATGTTGATTCCAGTTGTAATGCAAGAGCCATTGGTTACCATATTTGTCGGTAAGGTCGCCAAAAAGTGCACCCCAAAACGAAATTTCGAGCGGATGTATAACCCGCCCGCCTGCTGCCAGTTTTTCGTAGCAGTCCCTTATCTCTTGTTCACTACTGCAATCGAGCATCAACGACACTGCATTGCCTTCGATAAGCCCCTGCTCTCCTACCATATCAGACCCCAGCAATACTAATGCATACCGGGTGAGTGAGCCATGCAATATGCAATCTTTCATCTCCTTTGGCATTTTATCTGCCAGCGGAGAATCTCCTATAGTTTGCAACGATAGTGCACCGCCCAAACAGTCCCGGTAAAATGTCATTGCTTCCCTGCAGTTGCCATTGAATGTGAGGTAGGCATTTATCTGTGTCATAACTCAGTGCTTTGGGGTTATAAATTGAATGTGCAAATGTGGCGCATGAATTGGAGTAAGTATGTGTGTGTAAACGACATTTCCTTGGGTTGATTGCGACAAATAGTATGTTTATCTTTATTCCCGAAAACAGGAAACAGCACACTATGAAAAACATTTCTATTCTGGTACCCGAAACTGCAATTATAGAGGCCGTTGCTGACCCCTTGTATATGTTTAAGGCGGTCAATCAGTTTCTGGAAGCCTCGGGCCGAGCTTCACTGTTCAATGTGAAACTGGTAGGTATGACAAAAGAAATAAAGCTGGACAACAGCCTGTTTTCTGTACATGCAGACATGCTCTTGCATGAAGTAACCAGAACAGACCTGATCTTTATCCCGGCTATAAGTGGCAATATCAGCAGGGCGCTGGAGCTGAATAATGGCATGATACCATGGATAGTAGCACAGCATAAGAAGGGCGCAGAGGTGGCTTCTCTTTGCATAGGTGCGTTTCTACTTGCTGCTACCGGCTTGCTCAATGGTAAAAAATGCTCTACTCACTGGAATGCTGCAAATGAATTCAGAACAATGTTTCCGGAGGTAGAGCTGGTAGATGGCAGTATCATTACGGAGGAGCAGGGCATCTATTCCAGTGGTGGTGCCAACTCTTATTGGAACCTGCTGCTATACCTGGTAGAGAAATACACAGACCGCGATACTGCCATTCTCGCCTCCAAGTATTTTGCGGTGGATATTGACCGCGATAGTCAATCGTCATTTATGATGTTTCATGGACAGAAGGAACATCAGGATGCAGATATACTGAAAGCGCAGGAGTTTATAGAAGCCAACTACATTGAGAAAATAACCGTAGACCAGCTTTCGGCAATGCTGCTAATGGGCAGGCGCAGTTTCGAGCGCAGGTTTAAGAAGGCGACCAATAATACGGTAGTGGAGTATATGCAGCGGGTAAAGATAGAAGCTGCAAAACGCAGTTTTGAAAAGAACCGGAAGAATATAAATGAGGTCATGTATGATGTGGGCTATACCGATACAAAAGCCTTCCGCACCATATTTAAAAAGTTAACCGGACTTACACCGATAGAATACCGAAACAAGTATAAGAAAGAACCGATGGCAGCATAAAATAGATAGACAGTAAAAGCCGTAACACAGGTTACGGCTTTTACTGTTTTTATGCTAATAAATTGCTTTTTACCCGTCTATAGATTCCTCCTCTTTGGGAGCAGGCGTATGGGTAATTTCAAAAACTATTTTCTTTTCCTCTTCGCTGTAGTCGGCGGTTACAGAATCTCCGGCAGTTATGCGGTGATTGAGTATTTCTTCTGCCAGCGGGTCTTCCAGATACTTCTGTATAGCCCGGTGTAGCGGCCGTGCACCAAACTGCTGGTCGTATCCTTTCTCTGCAATATACTTCTTGGCACTATCTGAAAGTGAAAGTGTGAAACCAAGCGTATTGAGGCGTTTCAAAACATCCTTCATGATAATGTCGATTATCGATCCGATATGACTTTCTTCCAACGAATTGAAAATGACTACATCATCTATACGATTCAGAAATTCAGGCGAGAATGTACGCTTCAGTGCTTTTTCTATCACGCCTCTGTTGTTCTCTTCCGTGTTCGATGTTTTGGCAGTGGTAGCAAATCCTACACCTGCACCGAAATCCTTTAGCTGACGGGCACCAATGTTAGAGGTCATTATTATCAGCGTGTTCTTGAAGTCTACTTTGCGACCCAGGCCATCTGTAAGCTGACCATCATCCAGCACCTGCAGCATGATGTTGAATATATCCGGATGTGCTTTTTCGATTTCGTCGAGCAGTACTACTGAGTACGGTTTGCGACGCACTTTCTCGGTAAGCTGTCCGCCCTCTTCATATCCTACATATCCCGGAGGCGCACCTATCAGTCGGCTCAGCGAGAATTTCTCCATGTACTCACTCATGTCTATACGAATAAGAGCATCTTCCCCATCAAACATGTAGCGGGCGAGCGCACGGGCAAGTTCTGTTTTACCCACACCGGTTGGCCCCAAAAATATGAAAGAGCCTATGGGCTTACGTGGGTCCTTGAGGCCTACCCGGTTACGTTGTATTGCCTTTACAATTTTGCTTATGGCCTCATCCTGCCCTACTACTGCACCCTGCAGGTCGTCGCCCATACGGCGCAGCTTGGCACTTTCGGCCTCCACCATGCGCATTACAGGTATGCCTGTCATCATACTTATTACCTCTGCTATCGCTTCTTCGTTTATCGGGAAGCGTTTGTGTTTTGCTTCCTCTTCCCATTCTGCTTTTGCTCGGTCCAGTTCTTCGCCTAGTCTTTTCTCCCGGTCGCGCAGGGCCGCAGCTTCCTCAAACCGCTGGCTTTTTACCACCTTATTTTTTTCTTGTTTTATGTCTTCGATCTGCTTTTCCAGATCCAGTATGTTCTGCGGTACATTAATGTTCTTGAGGTGCACACGCGCGCCTGCCTCATCCATTACATCTATAGCTTTGTCGGGCAGCAGGCGGTCAGTCATATAGCGGTCGCTCAGGCGCACACAGGCTTCTATAGCCTCTGCATCATATATTACGTTATGAAAGTCCTCGTACTTAGAGCGTATATTGTTGAGGATAGTGATGGTTTCATCGATACTTGGTGGCTCTATCAGTACCTTCTGAAAGCGACGATCCAGAGCGCCATCTTTCTCTATGTACATACGGTATTCATCCAGCGTAGATGCACCTATACATTGCAGGTCGCCACGGGCCAATGCAGGTTTGAATATATTAGACGCATCGAGCGAGCCCGATGCACCACCTGCGCCTACTATGGTATGAATCTCATCGATGAAGAGAATAACATCCCTGTTTTTTTCCAGCTCATTCATTATCGCCTTCATGCGCTCCTCAAACTGGCCCCGGTATTTGGTACCGGCCACTAGTGCAGCAAGATCCAGACTGATAACCCGCTTATCGAACAACACACGTGATACCTTGCGCTGTACTATACGCAATGCCAGACCTTCAACTATAGCGGTCTTACCCACCCCCGGTTCGCCTATCAGTATCGGATTGTTCTTCTTCCTGCGGGAGAGTATCTGCGATACTCGCTCTATCTCTTGCTCTCTGCCCACTATAGGGTCCAGATTGCCCAACTCTGCAAACTTGGTTATATCCCTGCCAAAATTATCGAGTACAGGAGTCTTCGATTTAGTATTGCTGGCGGCAGGTTTGCGCTGCTGGTATTGACGGCGCTCATCGTCATCATCAAACTCTTCAGAACCCGGATCGTTGTAGTCGCTGGTAGGACTACCCCCCTGCAGAATGCTTAGTTCGCCCTTGAAACGCTCATAATCTACATCCAGATTACCCAGAATTTGTGTAGCCACATTTTCTTTGTTTTTGAGTATAGATAGCATCAGGTGTTCTGTTTCCACAGTTGCACTTTTGAGTGCTTTTGCTTCCAGCACAGTGATGCGTATTACTTTTTCAGCTTGCTTGGTCAGCGGCAAACTATTAATATTGGCAAGCGGTTTATTGTTCTTGTCTTTAATGGCTGTCTCCAGACCTTTGCGCAGCTCGAAAAGGTCTACCTGCATCGTTTGCAACACTTTCAGCGCCATACCATCACCCTCGCGGATAAGACCAAGCAACAAGTGCTCCGTACCAATAAAATCATTACCAAGTCGCAGTGCTTCTTCCCTGCTGTATGATATGATCTCTTTTACTTTCGGTGAGAAATTAGAATCCATGTATTTGACTGATTTAAGATTAAAGTTAGCGATTTTAAAAGAACTCTGGTATCTACAATTGTTATACTCGTATATCGTTATGCATATTTAACGAGCGTTTTACAAGTTTTTTTGGTTTTTGCATTTTACTTTTAACCACGCTGTTGCAAGAGTGCGAAACTACTTATGAAACGAATGAATGACGACAGAAGGTTGGCAAAGTGTACGCAGTGCCCCTGGCTAACAACTAGCTATCAATCAGACCACATTTTGATTGTAAAGAACTGCACGATTATTTTTGTGTGTCAAAATTTGATAAAATAGTTAAGTTAACTACTTTGGGACATCACTCACAAAATCAAGCACAATATGGACTTCAAAATTGATACCAGAGATACATTTTCAGTAATTACGCCGGTTTCAGAAACAATAACCGCAAATTTGACAGATGAACTGCAGGCAACATTCGAAAAAATGAGGCAAAGCGGCAGTCTGAATTTTATAGTAGATTTTCAGGAATGTAAAAATATTGATACAGCCGCACTTGAAAGGCTCGTAGCCATGCACGAGGAATGCTACGCAATGGGGAGATCGCTGGTCTTTACAGGTACCAAGGGGAAAGTATTGGCAGCACTGAAAGATGCAGAAATAGATACAATAATCAACGTAGCACCAAAAATGATAGAGGCAGTTGACATAATAAGCATGGAAATTCTGGAACGTGACCTTTTTGGAGAAGAGCAGGAGGATGCATAAATGGCTACTTTTTTCTATCCAATAGTTTACAATAGCGACAACAATAATTCCGGATACTCCCAATAAAGCAAAACCGCCCCGAACTATTATCGGGGCGGTTAGTATTTTTATACAAATCAGTAGTATTAATGAGACTCTTCTCCCGGCCTTAGCGGGGTAGTCTGTGGAATGAAATCATTACCATTGCCATCATCTTTGTAGTCATAAGGCCAGCGATATACTTCAGGAATTTCCCCTTCCCAGTTGCCGTGACCAGGCAGTATAGGCGTAGTCCACTCCAGAGTTGTGGAACCCCATGGATTTAGCGTTGTCATTTTGCGACCCTTGTAGATACTTACTATATAGTTGAACACAAACAAAAGCTGTGTAAGGAATACAACAAGCGCTACTATGCTTATAAAGCCATTGATGCTCTGAAACTGCTTGAACGACTCCCATGCAGAATAATCGTAGTAACGACGCGGCATACCTGCTATTCCTTCGTAGTGCATAGGCCAGAATATAAGATATGCGCCAATGAACGTTATGAAGAAGTGAATGTAACCAAGCGTATTATTCATGAACCTGCCATACATCTTGGGGAACCAATGATATACGCCGGCAAACATGCCAAAGAATGCTGATACACCCATTACTATATGGAAGTGCGCAATTACAAAGTAGGTATCGTGTAAGTGAATATCCAGTGCGGAGTTACCAAGGAATATACCTGTAAGACCACCGGAGATGAACAGGGACACAAACCCGAGCGCAAACAACATTGCGGGATTGAAACGAAGATTACCGCGCCAGATTGTTGTAAGCCAGTTAAACACTTTTACCGCAGATGGTACGGCAATAAGTAGCGTAAGAAGTACGAATATGGAACCGAGGAACGGACTCATACCCGTCACAAACATGTGATGCGCCCATACCACGAATGCAAGCACTGTGATACCGATAAGGGATATAACCATCGCGAAGTACCCAAAGATTGGCTTACGGCTGTTTGTAGACAAGACTTCTGACGCCATACCCATACCCGGAAGCATGATGATGTACACCTCGGGGTGACCCAGGAACCAGAACAAGTGCTGGTACAGGATTGCAGACCCACCAATATGTGGCAATGCTTTCCCACCAATGAATATTTCGGAAAGGTAGAAACTGGTGCCAAAGTTACGGTCGAATATAAGCAATACTACTCCTGAGAACAGTACAGGGAAAGAAAGTACACCCAAAACAGCGGTAAACAACAGAGCCCATATAGTCAATGGCAGGCGTGTCATTGTCATACCCTTGGTACGCATGTTCAATACAGTACTGATGTAGTTTAGACCTCCAAGAAGCGATGACACAACAAAGAGTGCCATACCCAGCAACCACAAGTCCATACCTATTCCTGATCCCAGCGAGGCCTCTTTGAGCGCACTCAACGGAGGATAAGTAGTCCAACCACCAGATGCCGGACCGGTCTCTACAAAAAGCGATACCAACATGCAGATACTGGCTGCAAAAAAGAACCAATAGGAAAGCATGTTCATAAACGGCGATGCCATATCACGCGCACCTACCTGGTAAGGTATGAGCAGATTGGCAAATGTGCCGCTAAGACCCGCAGTAAGCACGAAGAATACCAGTATGGTACCGTGCATGGTTACAAGCGCATAATAAAACTCCGGAGAAAGTTTTCCTCCTTTAGCCCATTCGCCCAAAAACTTCTCCATTATCGGGAAGGCAGTATCTGGGAAGCCAAGCTGAAAACGGAAGAATACCGAGAACAGCGCGCCTATAATAGCCCAGATGATTCCGGTTATCAGGAATTGCTTGGAAATCATTTTGTGATCCTGACTGAAAATATACTTCCAGATAAAATGCTGCTCGTGATGCTCATGGCCATGATGTCCCGCAGCGCTATCGTGAGCGTGTGCTGCATGTGGCCCTCCAGTTATGATTCCTTCTTTGTTCATTGTTGCACTTTTATGGCTAATTGATTTTATAGCCGATTATTTCATCGATATTGCTTTTGTACTGTCTGCTACCGGCAAAGCTTTAGTGCTGTCTGCACCGGGTGCTGCAGGTTGCGGATTGCTTATTGCATAATAAGAGGGCTGGCTGGCCATCCACTTGTTATACTGTGCCTGTGTTTCCACTATTATGGTCCCACGCATTGCATAGTGCCCTTTACCGCAAAGCTGATCACAGGCTATTTCATACACGAAATCAGGGTTTTTGGTAATCAGCTTCATAGAGTCGGAAGTGATGGTTGGCGTAAACCACAATGTAGTGGTAATACCAGGTACTGCGTCCATCTTCATACGGAAGTGTGGCAGACCTACATCATGTATCACATCTCGTGAACCAATAATCAACTTTACCGGCTTTCCTACAACTACGTGCATTTCACCGTTCTGAGCTATTATATCATCCGTATTATGCGGATCTGTCCAGTCAAGACCCAATACATTGTTCGCATCGTTTATCTTACGGAAATCTCTTTTCCCGAGTTCGTTATCTGCTCCGGGATAGCGTATGAGCCAGTTAAACTGCTTACCAACTATTTCTATCACAGTGGCTTCGGCAGGGGCTGGAGAAGTCACCTGCATCCAGTTCTTAAGACCTATTGCTACCAGTACCGCCATCGCTATCGCGGGTATAGTAGTCCATATCAACTCAAGCTTATTGCTGTGTGCAAAAAAGAAAGTTGTACGCTTTTCAGATGCCTGATATTTAAAACAGAACCAAAACAAAACCGCTTGTGTAAGGAAGAACACTATTCCGGTTACCATTATGGTAACCCGGAACATAGAGTCGTAATTGACACCAGTGTCGCAGGCAGCTACAGGTAGCATTTTGTCCTGGAAGTATTGGTGGCACACCCAAATACCCCATACGCCCAGTACGAAAATTGCTAATAGCATGAAGGCAATTGCCCGGTTGACCTGAGCATTTACTTTCTTTTCTCCACGCAGCACTGCTGCATATTCGCTCGCTTTACCTATCTGGTAGATGATTACAAAAACCAGAATGATCAATGATGTTATTATAAATCCCGACATGGTCGTTCAGCTTGTATTTACTTGTTAACTATTTATTTCCTGCAGTTTCAATTTCTTTATCCTAGGCAATATGTATCGCTGTCTCTTTGAGCAAAATATTGTTGTGTGGTATCAGTGATGATTTTGTGAGCGTACGTGATACTGTAAAGATAAGTACACCTACAAAACCCATAAACACACCTATTTCATACCAATTGATGTGCCATTCAGTGCCCAGCGGACCCGGCATAATCATCTGGAAGTAATCAAGCCAGTGACCGAATATTATTACCATTGCCATGAAGGAAACAGTAAAATAATTACGCTTGCTCGGGCGAGCCATCAGTATGATTATTGGCATACAGAAGTTGATAATAAAGTTGGCGTAGAAGATGATGCTATATGGCCCCTGCTGACGCAACTTAAAGTATTGTGTTTCCTCAGGAATATTGGCATACCAAATCAGCATGTACTGAGAGAACCAAAGGTACGTCCAGAATACACTGAATGCAAACATAAACTTACCAAGGTCGTGCATGTGCTCTGTAGTCACCAGGCGCAGATTGCCCTGATTTTTAAGATATACAACCCAAAGCAATATCAACGACATACCGCTTACAAAGGCACTGGCAAATGCATACCAGCTAAACAAAGTAGAAAACCAGTGTGCCTGAATACTCATTACCCACAACCATGGAATAGTACTCATCTGCGTAAGTGCATATACCAAAAGGAACAGGCCAGACAGACGGAAAACTTTCCAATAGATTTTAGTATCATTCTTAGGTGCACTTTCCTGAGCAATAGACATAGCGCGGAACTTGCGACCAAAATAAGACCACAAACCTACTGCTATCAGTGTAAATGCTACAAACATGCCCTTGTTAAGGAAAGGCGATTTGCCAATCAGTATCTTATCATCGCCCGGTGTAACCCATGGAAATATAGAATTGACACCATGCGAATCTTTATAAGTAAACACAATCAGAAACAGGATAACTGTGGCAATAGTACCAAATATCCAAACGTTGGCACCTATGGCCTCCGGCACACGGCGGAAGGCAACAATCCATGCACCCTGCGCCAGCGATACTGCTGCCTGTATAAAAATGCTTACTGCGGTGATAAGTGTAAAGAATACACTATCATGAAGCAGTACTGTCCAGAAGCGAGCCCTGTCTGTATCTACATGGCTGGTAAGTAACGCAGCAATACCCCCTATCAGCGTAAGCACGCCTATCGCTATCAGTGCGATACTGGTATTTCTCAATCGTGCGGGTATCTCAAAACGATCATTCATTGTTTGCAACTTTTATTAAAATTCGTTTTATACTATTTTCTACTTTTCCTTACTCTACAGTCTGATTCAGACCATACTAGTGTGCTGCTTTTTCTTCGGCCGCCGGGGCTGGTGCCGCTGCCACCTCTGCAGGGGCTGCTTTTGCCGCACCGTATGCAAATGCATCGCCTCCGTTTTCAGATTGTACTTTCTTAATGTAAGCTATCACCATCCATCGCTGCTTTATATCGAGCTGTGAAGCATAAGCACCCATCATGTTTTTACCATACTTTATTGCAGCATACATCTGTCCTGAAGACATGTGCAGGTATTTGGCATCTTTAAGATTTGCCGGCATAGAAGCAAATTTACCGCTGGCATATAAAGGACCCTGACCGTCCAATGCCGTTCCGTGACAGATACCACAATAGATATTAAACAAACGGCGACCCTCATCCAACTCATTGTCGGTAAAGCGAAGTTCGGTATTGAAGTTTTTATAGCCAGCAGTATCACCTTCCACCATGTGGTCGGGCATCTCATGACCGCGGGCTATCGTTCCCGATACAGGCCTGCGGCTCGTAAGCCCATCCTCAAAATTGGGATTAGATGTATAAGCATCATATGCGCGCGAGTAGGTCATATCCGGTGCATATATATGACCCGGTGTACGACGCATATTGCCTGAGTCGCAGGACACAAGGCCAACCGTCAACGCCAGGCTTGCTACCACTATGCTTTTAATCTTGTTCATAATCTTTAGTCGTAAGTTGTAAGTCGAAAATCGTTAGTTGATATCTGTCAATCCCACTAATCCCGACCGTTTATATTTTAATGTCAAACCCTGTATCCTGATAATTGCGGCAAAAAAACAAGTACTATTCCTATCCGGCATTTAGTGCCTCATACTCTTCTTTCTCGTCCCATCTGCCGTACCACCATCCTTCTTCTGCCATCTGCACCGATGTTTCTACTGCTCCTGTTGTTTTAAGAAATTTAATCACTTCAGCTTCCGGAGTATGGTCATTAAGCTCTATTGCCATTACAAACAGGTCATCGCTCTGGCGCGGATGAAAAACATGTTTTTTCACGCCTGGCATAATCTGGTTCAGATAGCAGAAAGTAAGTGTCATACCTACTGCTGCAAACAGAACCGTAAGCTCAAACGTAATAGGCACCCATGCCGGCAAGGCGAAGTGTGGCTTACCGCCATAAACTATCGGCCAGTCTGAAGTAAATATCCATGATATAAACCCTACCGCAGTAGAAGTGCCGCAGATACCGTAGATAAAACCGGCAATGTGCAGGTCGGTTTCCTTCAGACCCATTGCCTGATCAAGACCGTGAACTGCGAAAGGAGTATACACATCATGCAGTTTATAGCCGCTTTTACGCACCTTTTTTACTGCCGGAAACAATACTGCTTCGTCGTCATATGCTGCTACCGCAAATTTCTTTATAGCCATTTTGAAAAAATCAAAAATATTAATAATCAAAAATTTTAAATCACTCCTTTTCTAAACGCTCCCGCTCTGCATCCCCGCACTCATATTAGTGGTGCGCTGCATCAGCGTGATCTTCGTGGTGCGCTGCTTCTACTTCATGTACAAAGTCTTCTGCACTCTGCTCTTCTATAGGCTGCATAGCACGTTTGTAATTGTCGCCTGAAGTCTTGAGTACGAATTTGATTTCCGCTACTGCAATTACCGGGAAATACTTGGCAAACAGGAAGTAGCAGGTAAAGAACAAACCGAATGTTCCAAGATAAAATCCAACCTCAGGCCACTCAGGGCTGTAGTATGCCCAGCTTCCCGGCACCCAGTCGCGGTAAGTAGACGTAACTATGATTACAAAACGCTCGAACCACATACCTATATTCACCACTATCGACATTACAAAAGTGAATGGGATATTACGACGCAGTTTCTTAATCCAGAACAGCTGAGGTGATACCACGTTACAGGTCATCATAGCCCAGTAACTCCACCAGTATGGTCCCATGATACGCCATTGGAAGGCAGCCATTTCGCCCCAAGACTGTGAGTACCAAGACATGAACAGCTCTGTAAGATATGCCACACCTACTATAGAACCCGTAAGTACAATGATCTTATTCATCGCCTCCAGGTGACCAATGGTGATGTATTCTTCCAGTTTCAAAATCTTTCGGGTGATAACCAGAAGTGTGTTCACCATCGCAAAACCTGAGAATACCGCACCCGCTACGAAGTAGGGAGGGAAGATGGTAGTATGCCAACCCGGTATCACCGAGGTAGCAAAGTCAAAAGATACAATAGTGTGCACCGAAAGTACCAGTGGAGTAGAAAGACCGGCAAGTACGAGTGCCAGAGCTTCCATACGCTGCCAGTTTTTAGCAGTACCTGTCCATCCAAATGAAGCAAGGCCATATGCTGCTTTACGGAATTTTGTTTTAGCTCTGTCGCGAATCAGTGCAAAGTCAGGAACGAGACCGGAATACCAGAACAACAATGAAACCGTAAAGTAAGTAGATATCGCAAATACGTCCCAAAGAAGCGGAGAGTCAAAGTTTGGCCATAATGGTCCGCGGCTGTTAGGCAACGGCAATACCCAGAAACCATCCCATACACGACCCATGTGCCAGATAGGGAACTGTCCCGCACACATTACCGCAAAGATGGTCATCGCTTCCGCAGCACGGTTTACACCCGTACGCCATCCCTGACGGAACAGCAAAAGGATTGCCGAGATCAGTGTACCGGCATGACCGATACCGATCCACCATACGAAGTTGGTGATGTCCCAACCCCAACCTATGGTACGGTTTACACCCCAGGTTCCTAGTCCCCAATATACCGACCAGGTTACGGAAAATATCCCGAAACACAACAGTATTACTGCGAAGAAAAAACCTACATACCACATGCGGCCCGGCTTGCGCTCAATAGGGCTGATAATGTCTTCCGACACCTGATGATAGTCCTTGTTGCCATCAACTAATGGTTCCCTTACAAACGACTCGTACTTAATATGCATAGCACGTAATTAGTATTTTTTTAAAATTCTGCTGAGCATTATCGAAATTAAACTTCCGACCTTTTCTACTCAACACTTAACCCTTTGTATCTACTTCGATTCTTTTATTTTCTCCGCTCTATCGCTCTATTCTCTTCGCTCTTTCTCTCTCTTTTCCGCTCTTATATATGGTCTGTATACATTATATCCTTCTTTTCATTGCCGGCTATTATCTCACTGGTATTACGAATCTTAGAGAGATAGTTGATGTTGGGCAATGTGTGGATGTGCTCCAGTACGTAGAATGTACGCTCTTGCTGCTCACTCTTACGGATTTTGTAGATTTCGCTTTCCTTGTCGTTCACGTTACCGAAGGAGATACTATCCGATGGGCAGCTCTGCTGACATGCTGTGCGCACCTCGCCATCTATCAGCGGACGACCCGCTTTCTTCGCCGCAAGTTTGCCTTCCTGCAGGCGCTGAACACAGAATGAACATTTTTCCATTACACCACGGCTACGTACCGTAACATCCGGATTAAGTACCATTCTAGTCAGGTCGTCATTGAGATCATCACGGCGGCCATCTTCGTATAGGTTGTCTGCAAATGCATCTGCACCGTTCCAATCCATCCAGTTGAAGTGACGTACTTTATACGGACAGTTGTTGGCACAGTATTTAGTACCTATACAACGGTTATAAGCCATTTGGTTAAGACCCTCTGTGCTGTGGTTGGTAGCCGATACCGGACAAACGTTTTCGCAGGGTGCGTTGTCGCAATGCTGACAAAGCATAGGCTGGAAAATAGTCTGAATCGTATCTCCATCATCAGGATTACCGCTGAAATAACGATCTATACGCAGCCAGTGCATTTCATGGCTTCTCAGTGCATGATACTTACCTACTACAGAAATGTTGTTTTCAGCCATGCAACCTATCACACATGCACCACAACCGGTACATGTATTCAGGTCAATAGACATGCCCCACTTAATACCTTCGTAAGGATGATTTGGGTACAGTGTACCATGCTCGCGGTAGCCATCTTCCATTTCAGGTGTAGCCACCATTGGTCCATCGTGGTGTGGCGCTTCTTTTCCTTTTTCTACCCATGGCAACTGAGCATAGTGACCTATCTCTTCGCCACGCTCTTTTTGTAACGCCTGTGGGTCTTTTTTAAACTCTTCAAGTGTATACTCATGAACTACCGGACGACCTTCGTAGCTGTTGTGCGTTTGCAGTACAGCCACTTCATATTTCTCTTCTGTTTTAGCAACCGACACTGCAGAGAAGAAGTCAACTGTCTGACCATTAAATGCAGTGAACGGATATGCATTTTTGCCACCCTTTGTTGCATCACTTGCAGCCGCGCGTCCCACTTTCGCATCTCTGCCATATCCTACTGCTATTGCTACAACATCGTTGTGCATACCGGGAACAACTATTATCGGCAAGCTAACTGTGTAGCCATTTGCACCGGTAATCTTTGCTACGCGTTTGTGTGTTTCTATTTCTGTAAATCCCGTCAGTTCCGCATCCAGCTCTTTAGCACGTTTTGGCGACACACACAGGTAGTTATCCCATGTAGCACGTGTAATAGGATCGGGCATTTCCAACAACCATGGGTTATTGCTCCATGCACCACCATAGCCTATTGCTACTTTTTCATACACTACCAGCTCTACACCAGGTGCGGATTTTTTTGCCTGTATAGCAGCTATTGCAGCTCCTGCATCACCTGCAAACGCTACAGCACCATTGGGCATCTCACCTGCAGGCTCTATTACACCGTCCTGCAATGCTTTATCAAAGTTTGCCTGGCTACCTGTTCGGGTAGTCCAATACAACTTCCAGTATTCACCATACGTTTGGCCGGCATCCATCCACATCATCAACGAATCCTGATAAGGACGTGTTTTGAACATTGGACTGATACCTGGCTGCATCAGACTGAAGTAGTTAGGTTTTGGCTCAGCATCACCCCAGCTCTCCAGATAGTTATGATCAGGTATGATGTATTTGCACTTCTGGGCAGTTTCGTCCATGCGCTCTGCAAATGTTACCGTAACCGGCACTTTTGCAAGTGCTGCAGCAAACTTTTTGCCATCCAGATAATCGTAAGCAGGGTTTACACCTTGCATCATTATAGCGCCCACCTGTCCTGCTTCCATAGCAGCTACAAGGTCAGCCATATCTTTATCTATTCCTTGTCTGTAATTGCTTGTGGTAACCCAGTTTACAGTAACACCGTTTGCACCTATTTTGTCGTTTATGGCATTTATTACAGTCTGCACACTCAAGTCATTGCTGCCACATACCACCATGCCATTACCTTTCTTCAGGTCAGCAGCCGCGGCTGTTACCAGCTTATTCAGATTGGCACTGGCTAATGTAGGATTAGTACCGTTTGCTACTGCATTGTACAATGCAACTGCTACTGCACCTATCTCAGACGGACGACAGGTAGCCCGCTCATCGGCAGCAGCTCCTGTAATTGTGTGTATAGACTCAACCTGATAGTGCTTGGAAAGTTTGATGTTTTTCGCACTGATCTTACGGCCACTTGCATATCCTTTCGAAAACTCTACAGGAGACAACCAGGTACCCAGAAAATCGGCACCCAGACTCACTATTGTGTTTGCTTTATCGAAATGGTAAGTAGGTAAAGTCTTTTTGCCATAGCAAGCCTCGTTGGCCTGCAGCATACCCGAGTAGGAGATAGCATCGTATACTACGTGCTTCACTGTAGGGAATTTGGCTATAAACTGATTGATTACTTCTTTGGTAGATGGGCTCAGCACAGATGCAGTAAGCAGGTAGCCCTGCTTGCCGGCCAGACCTTCTTTCACCATACGGTCTATTGCCTCAAAGGTAACTTCTTTACCATCTGCCATAGGGTGCCTTAATCTGGCTTTATCGTACAGGTTCAATACAGAAGCCTGTACCCTTGCCGATGTACCACCCTTTGTTACAGACGATAGCTCATTACCTTCTACTTTTATCGGACGACCCTCCCTTGTTTTTATAACAATAGGGCAATAGTCGCCACCATCAACAAATGTAGACGCGTAATAGTTAGGCACACCCGGAGTGATATCTTCCGGCTTTATAGCATAAGGTATAACCTTGCGCACAGGCATTTCGCAGCTTGACACTATGGTAGCTGCCAATGTGCTGAAGCCGAGGAACTTTAAAAAGTCGCGGCGTGGCGTGTTGGCACCAAATACACTGTCGCTCAAGTCGAATGGCAACTCTTCCTTAAACTCATTATCCGCTACCTCACTTTTAGTAGCGATATTACTGAGATCCTGCAGGTCCGACCAATATTGTTTTTGACTCATAAAGCAATTTCAAATTCTTTTTTTTCAAAAAAGTAGAAAGTCATTTGTAGAAATTTGAACGCTGTTTTATGTACGCTCAACACTTTTCTATAAAGCAATCCTAATTACACAACCCGTTATTCAATCGGGATTCTTTACCCTTCAGCACTCCACAAATCAGAGTTTAATAGTGACACTTCTGACACTCCATACCACCAACCTCTGCTTCAGTAACACCCGTACGTTTTCCAGATTTCAACTCTTCATGATATTTCGTAAATATGCTGTAATAATTGTTGCTCGTAAATTGTACCTGTGTTTGTCTGTGACAGTTGATACACCAGCCCATAGACAATGGTGAAAACTGGTACACCTCATCCATCTCTTCTATATTGCCGTGGCACTGCTGGCACTGTACCTGACCCACTTTTACGTGCTGTGCGTGGTTAAAATAAACGTGATCGGGCAGGTTGTGTATTTTAACCCACTGTATCGGTGTGGCAAGAATATTTCCCTTTGCATCACGGTTGTAGTCTTTTTTCACCGGATCCCATCCTGCATATTTGTACAGCAGTTGTATCTGTTCAGTTCCGTTTATCGTTTTGCCTTCTGCAGTCTTCAATGGATGCTCCTCTGCTCCGGTGTATTCTTTTATCTGCTTGTGGCAGTTCATACATACGTTAGATGATGGAATCATTGCCTGGCGGCTCTTTTCTGCACCGGCATGGCAATAAAGACAGTTGATCTGGTTGATGCCTGCGTGTACTTTGTGCGAATAGTACAATGGTTGTAATGGCTGATAGTTTTGTTGGCGACCTTCATTCACAGCACCGTTTACAAGCCAGTAACCGGATAATATAAAGATAAGAATAGCTGTAACAGCAATTACCAGCTTGCTGCGGTAAAGCGGAATCTCTTTTTCGTTAGGAACATCATCCTTATCATTTGCAGCCCTCTTCAGACCCTGATTGGCGCGCCAGAGGATGATAACCAGCATCAGCAATGAAAGTGTAATAACGGTATACAACCAGCCGTTGCTGTCAGTTGCAGGTTGTCCACCTCCCGACTTGCCGGCATCAGCAGTTGCGGTCACAGGTGCTTTGTACTCGTTTACATACGCCAGTATTGCATCTATCTCCTCGTCCGAAAGACTGGGGAATGCAGTCATTGCAGTCTTGTTATACTTGTTGTAGATGTCTACAGCGGTCTTGTCGCCGGCAGCAATCAGTGCTGCAGAGTTGCGAATCCACTTATATCCCCATTCCTTGCTGGGAAAGGTTTTGTCAATGTTCTGCAGTGCAGGACCCGTTGATTCTTTGAGAGGATTGTGGCAGGATGCACAGTTGGACATAAACAGCGCTTTCCCATCAGGCGCGGCAATAGCGGGAACATTGCTTAAGAGCAATACGACAAAAAACGCGAACAGGCTGCGGAAGCATATTCTGAACATTGGCTTTATTGATTCTGGCACAGGAATATATTTGAAAATTAACTTTCCTTTATATAAAAGCAGGGCAAAACTACGACACAATCGGCAAAAATTATACACATTTTGTAAAAAATGTTTTTCAGTGCTGGCGCGGCTTTCAGGGCATTTTTTGTTATAAAACATTTTATAATGTCATTTTTTTGTCAGAAAAAACGCTCTTCTTTTTCAATTAAAATCACCCTTTCTTAACCATTCCATTAAGTAGAATAATCATAACATATGCGCAACGCTACTTTAAAAATTCCTTTTTGTTCCAATCTTTTTACTGATTGTGGAAGGCTGCTTACGCTCAAAGACCGAGTATTGCACACTGATTCCGGCGAATTGAAAATTAAATTGTTCTGCTACACTGTCTTGCGCCTTCTTTTAGCAAAATCGGGGCAAAACCGGCACTATATACTACCCGTCCTACCTCCATCTACAGGTATAGACGTGCCATTGACATAGGCTGCT
Source organism: Taibaiella sp. (assembly GCA_021740995.1). Classification (GTDB taxonomy): domain Bacteria; phylum Bacteroidota; class Bacteroidia; order Chitinophagales; family Chitinophagaceae; genus Nemorincola. The sequence continues at coordinate 8,664 of JAIOYR010000016.1, read as the reverse complement.
GCAGGCGATGCCAAAAAGGCCACTACTGCGGCTATTTCCTCCGGCTTGCCGAAACGGCGTGCAGGTATCTCATTGATCATCTCTGCTGCTACCTCGTCTTCGCTTTTACCTGCTTTGGCCGATTTGTTGCTTACTATGGTCGCAAGCCGCTCTGTAGATGTGGCACCCGGCAGCACATTGTTTACCGTTATGCCATATTGCCCCAGCTCATTGGCCATTGTCTTTGCCCAGGATGCCACAGCACCACGTATGGTGTTTGACACACCAAGCCCATGCAGCGGTATCTTCACAGACGTGGAGATGATATTGATTATACGGCCATAACCAGCCTGCTTCATGCCCTCAGATACAAGCCCTGCAATGATATGATTACAAATAAGATGCTGATTGAACGCCGTTAAAAACTCCTCTGGCTTAGCCTGTGTTACCGGTCCGCCTGCGGGTCCGCCGGTATTGTTTACCAGTATGTGTACTGTATTGGCTGCCACAAACCCGGCTACAGCTTCCCGCACCTGCTCAGGTTGGGCATAGTCGGCTACCACATATCCGTGCTGCTGCCCATCTGGTGTCGCCAGAGTACTTACAGCCTGCTGCAGCTTCTGTTCATTGCGCGATAACAAGATACATCTCGCCCCCATTGCAGCCATGGCTTGCGCTGATGCCAGTCCAATTCCCTGCGTACTTCCGCCTATGAGCGCCGTCTTTCCTGATAAGTATGATGATAACATTTGCCAAAAATAGGCGTTCTGCTTAATTTAGGATCAAAAATACCTCCATTTACCTTTTTTCAATCCTTGCCGAATACATTGCCCTGCTGTCTGTTACTTTGAGAATATATTGTCCGGTAGCATAACCCGATATATCAATGTAAGAAGCAGCATTGTCCAATATTGCCGATTTGATTCTTTTCCCGGCTATGTTGTACAACTGATAGCCGCATGGGTATTGCAAATCGCCGCCAACCTTTATAGAAGTGTTTGAAGGATTAGGGTATACTGTAAACACAGACCCCGTAACAGGCCCTGTCATACCAGCCGCTGGATGTAGTTTGTCCGACTTTGCGGCCTGCACCATACTTTTGGTACCATCCTGCAGCATCACAATCGCATACATTCTGCTTCTGCTCCACACAGTATTTAGGGCGGATTTTTGGGTATACACAACTGAGTCTCCTACTGCTGCAGGCGCAGTGACACTTATAGATGCAGTACCCCACAATGCTTTTCTGAACACATCGTAGCTTCTTGCCTCACCATTTGCCGCAGCAAAGAACAGCGTATCTTCTACCAAAGCGCCATACAACTCCAGAGTAGACAGACTGCTGGCATCTACTTTTTTTATAACAATTGTTGTTTTTACAGAATCAGTTCCGGCTGCCTCCACAATCACGTTCATATCGAAAGAGGTTGTCTGCCCCAGCGATGCAGCAAAAATTGAAGCATCGCCATAGTTTGCCGAAGCACTTAAAACGCCGCCCTGTATCACCAACCTGGGAGTACCACCAAAAATGCCGTAATAGTTGGTTCGGGCATTGTTTTCAGCCACATTGTGCATACTCAGCGGGCAGGCTGCATAGGGCGCGCTGGGATGATAGGCTATATGTAGTACCTGAGGTCGCCCCCACAAATTGGTATAAAAACCGGGATTTCTCGATGCACATACACTGCAATAGGTATTGGTAAAATGCTCTGCAACCACCCTTTTGGGTATCTGTTGTGCACTTACAACATGGAATCCCATTACACACAAAATCAGAAATACGGCCACTCTATTCATAGTTCAGCTTTTTTCCAAAATTAACACTTATATACGATAACAACTAGGCGTTAGACTTATTTGATTAATACGCACTGCAACTGCAAATTCATAAAAGTTATTAAGTTGTTAGTAATTGATAATGTGTACTCAATTGTTAATATTTCTTATAATTTTGACTGTAACAATCTATCATTTATAATTGAAAACATACTTTTTCTAATTATCTGCTATGAAAAAAATTATACACATTACATTATTATTAGTCGCTATCTCCGCATTATCTATTCGTGGTGCAGCACAAAGCCCTACAGCACCTGCTCTGGGGTTCAACGTTTTTCTTGAAAATACTGCCAGGCTTGTAAATAATGAAACTGAAGGCCCTATGGCGCTTGGCGGCAATCTTACCGTTGATGGTGGATATCAGGTGTCTACCAACGATCCCGGCAATTTCTATGTATCAGGTGTGCGGGTAACTCTGGTAATAGGCGGCAAGGTAATTTATCAGAGCGGCTCGCTGCAGGTAAACCAAAATGGTTATGTAAAAATTGGCAACTGTGTGGGTTCTACAGTCTGGTACACAGATCCCCATGGTGCATACCCACCCATTCGCATCACTCCCGGCTCCGACTACAATGGCTCACCACGTATCAATTTGCAGGCTGCCGCTAATGTGTTAGGTGTAAGTGCCGGCGTACGGCCTGTTTGTCAGGCCAACGTTATTGACTTTTCTTCAGCAATGGCTTCAATGCGCGCCTATTCCACTACTATGAGCGGCTTTGCCGACAATGCTACAGTTACCAATTCAAGTGGAACCCCCATTCCGCATACCGGCTTGCCTCCGCAGATCAAGTTAACGATGAATCCCGGAATGAATGTACTTAATGTTACCGGGGCAGACTTGAACAATGTCACAGACTTCATTTACAACAATCAGCCAGACGCTTCCAGATTCTTCGTAATAAACGTAAACGCTCCTGGAGCATTCACGTTTACCCCCGGCAATACAGGCGGTATAGGTATCGGCGAATGTCCGTACATTCTATATAATTTCTATAATACCACTACGCTAAATATAGCAGGATCTGGCAGTATAGAGGGAACCGTTTTTGCACCATTTGCCGACATTGTAAAGACAGTAAATATGGCCAACATTGAAGGCCAGATAATTGCAAAATCATACCACCATGCGGGCGGCGAGAATCATTATGCAGTTTTCACACCGGCTATTCCCGGCTGTGGTGGACCAGTTGCCTCTGATGCCATATTTACAGTCAATAGCAGTAATCAATGTTTTAGCTGTAACCACTTTGTATTTACAAACGCTTCTACCGGCACCGCTCCTCTATCATACCTGTGGTCATTTGGAGATGGCACTACCTCTACTCTTACACATCCGTCTAAGACGTATTCCACCACAGGCACCTATAGTGTCAAACTAAAAGTTACCGGCCTGGGTGGTGTAGACTCACTCATACAGTCTGTCATTGTTACCGGAAATCCTCCTTACAACTTTACCATTAACGATTCTGTACAGGAACTTACAGGTAACAGCTTTAGTTTTACCAGCACCCCTCCTACATTTGGCAATGTGTATAACTGGTCTTTCGGCGACGGCACTTATGCCACTATACCAAACCCGGTAAAGAGCTACACCGCTGCTGGTGTGTATACTGTCTTCCAAAAGGTAACTGGTGTTGGCGGATGCTCCATAGACACTTCGCACACTGTAGTGGTTGAGGCCGATGGTGTGGGCGGCGGCGGCGCTGGTGGTTTGGAAAGTGAAAGCTTGGGCGACCTGGTAAGTAAGAGAGAATACAACAAAATTAAAAACAACATCAGCTCGAAAACAGATTACAGCACATTACCGCTGTTCAGCAAACCGGCTCCTTTTGCCGTTGCAAAAACAAGTGAGGGCTCCAGCACTTTGCAGAAGTTTATGCCGGCAACACTAGATGCCACTACTGTTGCCAAAATCACTACGCCGGAAGACCTTACCAAAATCACCACTGCTGTTGACGTCTTTTCCGTAGACTATACCAAAAACGATGTCTCAAAAGCAGTTGTAATGGGCATTACCACAACCGGCAGACCATATAACCATACCAAGTCTATCTGCGACCGCTTTCGTGGTGCATCGCTGCTCAGCACAAAAGTGGTAAACATAAATGGTTACAATTTTATCCAGTTCGCACTCAGGCAGCAAAATGGACAGGTGGAACATTCAATTGCCTTTGCCGCTGGTAAATCTAATGGTGGCAGCAACATGAAACTGCAAAGCAAATGGCTGATTTCAGAGTACGCTCCCGATGATTCTGTATTCAACTTCCAGGTATGGGCTACTAATCCCGAAAGTGTGCAAAAGCTGACGAAAGACATACTCAACAGCCTTTCTGCGGTTATGCCGTTACAGCAAACTGATGTTAATTTCACATTGCCTCCGGCATACATTGCCCAGGGCAAGAGACACAAAGAATTTATTAATGTAGATATTACCACGACTGCCGCATCGAACAATGCCAAGATGGTATTCATCCAGAAAATAAATGAAGTAGCCGGCGAAGACTCACTTATTATTCCGTTTAATCTGCAGGAAGGCTCCGACAACCATTTCCAGATACCTATTTATGATGGTTATGAATACGAAGGCCATTTTTATGTGAACGATACCCTGGTAGATGATGTATATATGGCAGACGGGAACTGGAGTCTGGACTTTGATAAGAACAATACAGAAATACTTAACTACAAACCCAACAACAATACAAACAGAATCTATGCCGATGATGAATTCCCGATATACCGCAGTATACAGCTAAATGCTACTACACACGATTATATCTCTATTTACAAATTCATCAGTGCCGGACAGGAAAAAACCAATTTGTCTGATTATCATTCATACAAGTTCTTTGCCAAAGGTGAGGGTAAAATGGAAATTGTGCTAATAAAAGAATCAGTAGACAAATTTACAGACCAGTACAAAACTGTTGTATCCTTAAACCCAGCTGGTAAAAACTACCACCTCAGCTTCGACGACTTTACCTCAAATGCACTCAGTGCTCCCTTTGACGCTAGCGATGTTAAAGCGATTGTCTACAACTTTGTACTCAATGGTGTAGCTACCGATTTCAATTTCTTTGCCGATGAGCAATCATTCTCACCTACCAAAGTGCAGAGCATAAATGCATTGTCTTCTAAAATGGTAACCATTTCGCCAAACCCTGTTTCTTCCGGTAAATTCAATTTGAAATTTGCCAGCGAAGAAGAGCGCAATATGGATGTAACACTAACAGATGTTACAGGCAAACTTGTCTTCAAACAGACAGTTCATGCTATTGCCGGTTTCAACTCATTCGATATTGAATATCCGTCTTCTGTTCCGCAGTCAATACTGTTTGTGCAGCTTGGCAACAAGAATGTGAAATACGGCATTACCAAACTCAGCATACAAAAGAACTAATGCTAACATCCCAAAAAAGCTAAGGATTCCTTAGGGAATCCTTAGCTTTTTTTGTGCCCGATTTTTATAACCTATCCCGCCAGCCTGCAGCCACTATTGCCAATATAAATTCCGGCTAATGCACTATAAGCTAATGCATGGCCGCACCTGATGTTATTCCCGTAACTTTGTGGCATTATACTTATGGAAGCAATCGTAAACAAGGTAGCAGAGAGTGGTATTATCACCCTCGACCTCGCGCCCTACCTGCAGGGCACTGAGGTAGTAGAATTTGACCTGAAACCATTTCTGTACATGGAAATGATACTGAAGGAAAAAGACTACCGTGCTGCATTGCAAACACACAACTGGCAACAGTATGCCGGCAAACATGTGGCAGTATTGTGCAGTGCAGACGCTATAGTACCCGTATGGGCATATATGCTGGCGGCTACCTACCTGCAACCCATAGCCGCATCCGTATACTATGGCACCACCGCCGAGCTGTCTAAAATGCTGCTTACCCTACGCATCAATGAAATACCCCTTGATGAATTCTCCGATAAAAGGGTGGTAATAAAAGGCTGTGGAGATACACCCATACCCGATGCCGCATACCTTGCCGTCACGGCACATCTTCGTCCTGTAGTAAAGTCGCTCATGTATGGCGAGCCCTGCTCTACCGTGCCTATCTATAAGAAACGCTAACCTTTATCAACAAGATTTATAAAAAATCAGCGGGAGCCGCATAGACTCCCGCTGATTTTATTTTGCGCTCATTGCCTTGCTGCGTTCCGCTATTGCCACATACATTTCCACCTGCGTTATGCTGTTCAGAAAAGTCAGATTAGTGTATAGAGCTCCGGCTTTTGCCGGCTCTGACTGCAACACAGCGGTCGATGTGGGTATCCTTTGCACTGCGCCTGTGTTTGCTGCATTATAGGCATCCACAGCACTGCGCAGCCTGGTCAGCAACTGTACCCCGGCTCCATTTTCATCAAACTCCTGGCCCAGATTGCCTTCATTCAGGTGCAGCTTTGAATGTTCATAATCCGGCGGAATAGTAGGTGTTCCTATAGACCGGTCCAGAACCATAGCTTTCAGTTGTTCGCACATCGCAGTGATCTCACTGGCCGTTTTATCTGCCACAATACCTTGCTGCAACTTCTTCAGCAGCACCTCATTCTGTACATAGGTATTCATTCTTATTTTGAGCTGTGAGCCCGATGGCCGCAGCCGCACCATTGTAAACTGCAACCCAATCACACCCACCAGAATTATCGACATCATGATGGTGTTGAGCTTTGTTTCCGGCCTGCGTATACCGGTAAAGAAATATGCCGGCAGTAAGACAAAAGCAGCTATTCCTATGGCAGAGAACAATAGCACATTAGCACCCGGCCAATGCTGCACAATAAACAGTATGGCAAGGGAAAACATAATGCCTACTGCCGCACCAATAGCTACCACAAACTTGTCGCTTGCGGCCTTTGCCTCACGGCTTTTCAGCACAAACAATAAAGGAAGAAATAACAAACTAAATGTGCCTATACCTAGCGTGAGCAGCACACCGGCTCCTGGCCAGTACATGTATTTAAAAAAAGAACCGGCTATAAAAGCAGTCACGGAGATCGCACCGCTTACCAACATTGTTTTTTTCATTGCATAATAGTTTTTAAACGTTAATAAATTGATGGTTTCTTCTTCTATCTCCCGCAAATTGTGTTTGTAAAAACGCTTTACGGTCTGTTGATAAAAGTGCTCAAAGTCATCATGCTCTTTGAGCTCCTGCTCTATAATGCAGCAAATATGATCCAGGAGGTTATACTGCAGGTCCTCCATTTCAACTCCATTACGTCTAATATCGTTGAGGATGTATTCTATTTGCTCATCAGTGATGCAGTACATTCTTAAGCTATTTTTGGTTGTAAGTCCAGCAGTATTTTCATGGTCTCCATAAACTCTGACAGTTCTGATATACGCTCATCTGAGCGTGTTTTACCAGCCTTGCTCAAGCTGTAGTATTTGCGCACCCGCTTGCCTATATATTCTGTTTCAGTAGTCAGCAGGCCTTCTTCTTCCAGCGCATGCAGCGTAGGGTACAGCGCCCCTTCCGATATCTGTATCCTGTCCAGGGTCAGGTCCTTTACACGTTGGGTAATCTCGTAGCCATACATCTTTTTGTTGTCTGCCAGGAGCTTCAGCACTATCGTCTTCAGTGTGCCTTTTACCAGTTCTGAGGAAAAAATCATAGTATTTCTTTGTTTGCCTAAGACAAAGATACATTGGAGTTCGATGTATTGTACACTTATGTAAAAATATTTTTTTCAGCAAACTGAAAATCCTGCAAACTGGTTTCACTATATACCCTTTGTAGTCTTCGTTTCCTTGGTGGCGAAACATCTTCAATAGTACAACTAAACTTAGTGGCCTTAGTGGTGAGACCTTTTCGCATTTCCAGCATTTTGTGTTAAGATAATTTAGCGTAATTGATTTTGATGTCTGATTGTATTGGGCATATTCTCCTATTCCCTACCTTTGGTATATGAATACGGAAAGTAAACTGCGCGAACTGCTGGATAAACGCATACTGATAATAGATGGCGCCATGGGCACCATGATACAACGTTATAAGCTGGAGGAAGCAGACTACAGAGGAGAGCGGTTTAAAGATTGGCATAGCGATATAAAAGGCAACAACGACCTGCTATGCCTTACACAGCCAGCTATTATAAAAGAGATACACAAAGAATATCTGGCTGCAGGTGCCAATATACTTGAAACTAATACCTTCAATGCGCAGCAAATATCTATGGCCGACTATGATATGCAGGCGTTAGCTTTCGAAATAAACGTGACTGCGGCAAGGCTAGCTAAAGAAGCAATAGCAGAATACGGAAAAGAAACCGGCACCGATGTTAGCGACCGCTTTGTGGCGGGTGCCATAGGCCCGATGAACAAAACGCTATCGCTGTCGCCCGATGTGAACAATCCCGGCTACCGAGCAGTCACATTCGACGAAGTTGCTGACGCTTACTACGAGCAAATTAAAGGATTGGTAGAAGGTGGTGTGGATATACTGCTCATCGAAACAATTTTTGATACACTCAATGCCAAGGCTGCAATATATGCGGTGAACAAGTTCTTCCGCGATTCCAAAATGGAAAAGCTGCCGGTAATGATATCCGGTACTATCACTGATGCGTCGGGTCGCACACTGAGCGGACAAACGCTGGAAGCCTTCTACATATCGGTGATGCATGCCAACCCACTGAGCATAGGGCTCAACTGTGCGCTGGGTGCTGCAGAGATGCGGCCACACGTAGCAGAGCTCTCTGAAATAGCTGCATGTTATGTAAGTGCCTACCCCAATGCCGGACTACCCAATGCAATGGGCGAATATGACGAAAGCCCTGAGCACACCGCTGCCATAGTAGCAGAATGGGCTAAAGAAGGCTGGGTGAATA
>JAIOYR010000015.1 GCA_021740995.1 Taibaiella sp. | reverse complement strand
GCACAGTAAGGGTGGTGGTGGTAAGACAACCTGTAGAGAAAATATAAGAGATGATTGAAGTGCCCGACGAGTTGCCAAATACTACACCGGTTGTAGCGCCAACTGTAGCTACAAATGTATTACTGCTTACCCATGTACCACCAGTAGTTGCACTGCTCAGTGTTGCTGATAATCCCTGACATATAGCCGGGGCGCCTGTAATAGGTGCAGGAATCGGATTGACCGATATGTTTTTTGTAACAAAACAACCAGTAGATAGTGTGTAAGTAATAGTTGCTATTCCTGATGCCATGCCGCTTACGATTCCGGTTGTATTTACATTAGCTATGCCTGCATTGCTGCTGCTCCAGGCGCCTCCGCTTACCACATTGGTATAAGAAGTGGAGAGCCCTGCACAAACTGCATTTGCGCCGGATATCACGGATGGGGTCAGTGCAACTGTTACTACTGTTGTTGTATAGCATCCGGTAGGCAATGTATAGGTAACTATAGCAGTGCCATACACCGACCCGGTTATCACACCGGTTGTAGTGTTTATAGCAGCAATTAGTGTGTTGCTACTGTTCCAGTTGCCACCGGGGGTAGTGTTTGTAAGTGAAGATGCAATACCCAGACATAAATTTGTGCTACCTTCTATAGGTGCCGGCAAGGGGTTGACGGTTACTATTTTTGTGGCTACACATCCTATGGGTAGCATATACGTCATGGCAGTGGTGCCGGCAAGTATACCTGTCACCAGACCTGCAGAACTTATGGTAGCTACTGCAGGATTTCCCGAGCTCCAGCTTCCGCCACTTGTAGAATTTACGTATAACATTGTGCCGCCTTCACATACTGCTGATGCGCCTGCAATAGGAGCCGGCAATGCTGTAATCGTTACTGCCATTACTGTATAGCAACCGGTGGGTAGTGTATAGGTAATCACAACGCCTCCGCCGGCTACACCATACATGTTGCCTGTTGAAGTGCCAATAGTAGCTACGGTAGTAGTGCTGCTGGTCCATACGCCACCACCCGAGCTGTTAGTGAGCGTGGCTGATGCAGTCTGACATATGTTGTTAGGTCCGGTTATTGAGCCCGGCACCGGATTAACTGTTACTATTTTCGTTGCCGCGCATCCTGTCGGTAGGATATAACTTATGTCTGCTGTTCCTGCAGCGGCGCCGGTTATCACACCTCCTCCACTGCTTGCATTCGCTATACTGTTGTTACTGCTGCTCCATGTGCCTCCGCCGGTTGCATTTGCCAGTAATATAGATGAGCCTACGCAAACCGCCGCCGTACCTGTAATAGCAGATGGCATAGGATTAACTACAGCTATTGCTGTAGCATAACATCCGGTTGCCAGTGTATAGGAAATGGTAGTCATACCCAGACCTATTCCGCTTACTATGCCTGTTGTTGCCCCAATAGTTGCTATGCCTGTACTGCTGCTGCTCCAGTTGCCGCCAGTAGTTGAATTGCCCAATGTAGATGTAGCACCCTGGCATACATTCAGGTTTCCCGTAATTGTTGCAGGTAGTGGCAATACTGTTGCAACTACTCTCGCCACGCATCCTGTCGATAAGAGATAGCTGATTTCTGTAGTGCCCGCTGTAACACCAGTAACCACACCTGTGCCTGCAACCACTGTAGCTACAGCTATATTGCCGCTGTTCCATGTGCCACCGCTGGTGCTGCTACTGAGTGTGGTGGTAAGGTCCTGGCATACGCTGGCAGTGCCGCTAATACTTGCGGGAGATGCGTAAACGGTCATCACCTTTGTTGCTACGCAGCCGGTCGGTAACGTATAGGTAATAGTAGGATTGCCTGATGCAATGCCCGTAACTGCTCCTGTGGCTATTACTGTAGCCAGTCCGGTATTACTGCTGCTCCATGTGCCTCCTGTAGACGTAGTAGCAAGCGTAGTTGTAGCTCCTGTACATACAGTACTACTGCCGGTTATACTGCCGGGAAGCGTGTTTACTGTTAGTACCGTAGTTGCTATGCAGCCGGTAGGCAGTGTGTATGTAAGAGTGCTGGTGCCTGAAGCGCCCCCAAGCACTATGCCTGATGTGCTGCCTATAGTAGCTATAACTGTGGAGCTGCTGCTCCATGTGCCGCCGGACACAGCGTTTGATAATGTAGTATTCAGCCCCTGACATACGTTTGTAGTGCCCGTTATAGCTGCAGGTAAGGTGTTCACTGTTACACTACGTGTGGCATAGCAACCGGTCGGTAGTGTATATGTAATTACGGCTGTTCCGCCTGATGTACCAGTAACAGTGCCCGAAACAACGGGCGCTATTGATGGATGGCTACTGCTCCATGTGCCGCCGCCAGTTGCATTGCTAAGCAGGCTGGTGAGCCCTACGCATATCTGTGCGCTGCCGGTAATAGCGGCTGGTGGAGGATTTACAGTTACCGTATATGTTTTGAAACAGCCCGTAGCGGCAGTATAGGTGATAACCGCTGTGCCGGCTGTTGCGCCGGTAACTACTCCTGTGCCGGCTATAACGCCTGCTATAGCAGGGCTACCGCTACTCCACGTGCCGCCGGTGGTGGCATTGGTTAGTGTAATAGTATTTCCTGCACATACCGTGCTCGCACCGCTTATGTCTGCAGGTAGCGGATTCACTGTTATTGCTCTGTTGGTAGTACACCCGGTAGGGGCTACATAGGTGACGATGGTAGTGCCTAAGGAAAGTCCGTTGAGTATGCCGGTGGCGGAGCCTATGGTCGCTATAGTCGTGTTACTGCTTGTCCAGGTGCCACCTGTTGCAGTATTTTCCAGTGTTAATGTAGCTCCCAGACAGGCATTGCCTGTACCGGATATCGCTCCCAGAGCATTTACCGTGACGGTAGCAATCGAAAAACAACCGGTTGTAGGTATTGCGTAACTGATGTTTGCTGTGCCACCGGCTACGCCTGTCACTATGCCCGTAGTGTAGCCCACAGTTGCGATACCCGTTGCCCCCGATACCCAGATGCCTGTTGGCGTTGCATTGGCAAGTGTCACAGTTTGTGTAGCACATACGGTCATTGTTCCGCTAATGGCAGCCGGTACGGCATGAATGGTAACGACTGTTGTAGTAGTGCAGCCACCACCCAGGGTGTAGGTGATTCTGGATGTACCCAGTGTGACCCCAGTAACGATTCCGCTAGATGTGCCTACATTGGCTACAGCAGTGTTGCTGCTGGTCCAGGTGCCGCCAGATGTAGCACTGGCCAAGGTGCTGGGGTAGCCCATACATACATTCAGGTTTCCACTTATTGCAGCTGCTGTAGAATTGACAGTAACAGTGACTAAAGTAGCACAACCACTACCGGTAGTGTAACTGATAATAGCTGTTCCGGTAGTAATTCCGTTTACAATACCTGTAGATGAGCCTACTGTTGCTACCGATGTATTGCTGCTCAGCCATGTGCCGCCTGCTGCAGAATTGGAGAGTGTGCTTGTAGATCCGATACATAGATTGAGCGAGCCTGAAGTGGTGCCGGGTACCGGATTGATAGTAACAATACTGGTTGTTCTGGCAGTGCAGCCTCCAGCTGAAGATGTCGCAGTGGCGGTATAAGTAATTACGGTAGGGGTAACAATAGTGGTGGGGTAGACATACACCGTGCTGGCGGCTGTGCCGGTAGTATAGGCAGTTGTTAGTCCGGAGTTAGTAAACAGATGTGTCGCTGGAGACCAGGTAGGGGTAACTACTGCCGGAGTACCTGTGATTACTATATTGTCTAACGCCCAGTAGTAGCCAAAGTTGGACCGGTAGTAGAACCTAATTTTTACGTTTGAAGCACCCAGATAGGAATTGAGTGAAAATGTCTGACTAACAAAAGCCATTTTTCCTCCTATGGTTGCACCTGTAAAGTTGGTAATGGTTGTCCAGGTGCTGCCACCATTGGTGGAGATTTCCAGATTCACATTCGTATCACCTGCCGGCCAGTAGTCATAGGCATGCTGAAAGGTAAGTGTGGCAGAGGAGTATGCTGCCAGCGAAAAACTCGGAGAGATAAGTCGTGTAGATAGCGTTGAAGACGAGCCTGACGTATCGGCATTTGCCATCATAAAAGAACTAAAGTCAGGGCTTCTGTACCATCCCTGTTCATTCAGATAGCTATCTGCACATGCTTTCCATTCTGAGCCGGGCAGTATGTTGATACTTCCAATAGTGTCAACGGTCCAGGGCGCTACACTTGTGTTGAAATTCTGAGTAAGAATGGTAGAAGATGCGGGGGTGCCTGTGGCAGTTATAGCAATACTTGTGCCATTGCACATGGTAGTTACAGTTGGGCTAAGTGCTGGTGCAAATGGTGGATTGTTTACAAATATAGTTCTGGTGGCAGCACATCCGCTTGCAGTATAGGATATATTGGCGGTGCCTGCCAATACGCCGGTAACTAATCCTGATGAATTGACGGTAGCTACAGCCGTGCTGCTGCTGCTCCATGCTCCTCCTATACTGGTAGTGCTGAATGACGTGGTAGTGCCGGGGCATACTATATTGCCTCCAGTAATTGCTGCAGGAGCAGATAGTACCGTTGCAGTAATAGTGTTTGAGTAAACCGGATTGGCAACCAGGCACCCAAGGCTGCTCACCATTCGGCAGCTTACGGTATTGCCGCTGCTCAGTGTGCTGTTACTATAGGTGCTGCCTATGGAAATATCAGTGCCATTCACCGCCCAGGTAAGCGTGGGCGAGCCTCCATTTACTACGGTAGGGGTAAAAGATACATTCGTTCCCGGACAAAAAGAACCGGATGGACTGGCTGATATACTAACAGATGCAGTAACAGGTGCTGAAACTGAAAGCGTAGCAAAGTTTGTGCCACCTGTTCCTGTACTTATTCCGGCTACACCGCTGACGCTAGCAGCTATAATATTGCCTGTAGCTGCCGATGTGGTATTGGGTTGCACCTGCAGCCCCGATATGGTAATCTGGTCTGCTCCGTTATTGTTTACTACGGTTACATTGATGGTGAGTGCGGTGCTCGTAATACTTCTGCTAACCCCCGAAATGTTTGAGCCGGTAATAAACGTGATGGTGGGTAAAGTAGTGCTGAATTGCCACCCGCTGGGTGGGTGCAGTACGATTACAGCTGTGCCTATACTGAAATCGGTATTAGCTCCTTCTGTTACTACAATGGGGTTAAGTGAAGTAAAGGCAGGTGCACTGCCGGTTACAGCTTTGTTACTACATATTCCTGTGCCACCGGTGCCTGCTGTTACCGTCACAGCCGCACGTACAGTAGCACCTGCACAGCACAATAGCACTAATATGGTTATAATTCTTTTATACATTTTCTCAGATTGCGGCAATGCCGTATTTCAGGGTATTTGTGAAAGCTTGTTTTCGCTTTTCTTACACCCGTTTGTTTATTACAAATAAATACCCGCCGGATATATTGCTATTTCCGCCATGTTATAAATACCCTATCTTACAAATATAAAAAAAATACGACAAACCGCAATGGTCTGTCGTATAAATATATTAATATAACTAAAATAGCAAATTATCGGGTGGTCATTTTCGGATTGGCTACTCTGTTTGCCTGCTTTAATGACAAATGATAATTACTTATCTTATAGAAGTGAAGCGTATCGCCATAGAAAGTGGGATTATTTAGATTTCGGGCAATGTATTTGCGAACTTGTGTAGTGTTTTTCAGATATTTTAATGTAGAGTCCTGAACTGCCACTGCTTTTATGATATTTCGCCCTTCATTAATACTCAGTATCCTCAAGAAGTAATACTTATCTTGATTAGTACCGCTCTCTAAATCCAGTCCTTCATTGTTTTGAATATAGCTTTCTGAGAGATTCATAAAGGTGGCTCCATTTACCTTCGATACAAAGCCGGTCCATTGCATATACTTTGTTTGGGCAGCGCTGTTGTCAGCTTCGGTTATGTAATAGTTGAATTTTTTATAGTCTCTGTATTGACCTTCCCCTGAATACTCATCGCCCAGAATATTCGTCCCTGTTGGATTAAAAACATCTTTGTAATCCTGTATCAGAAAGAAGTTGTATTGCTGCTTTTCTTCTACATTGCGCCATATACCCAGCATCCCTCTGTCGATTGATACACCCGGTTTCTCATCAATCGGGAAGTTGGAGTAGTTTTCGCAGCTTGCTGCAAGTATACAAATCAGGACTGCCAAACTAAATTGGGATAATCTGCTCATGACATACATATTTGCAATAAATCTACAATTATTTTTTTTAACTCCAAATTTGACGGAGTAACAGGCATTTCGTTAATAGTTGCAAGAGTCCTCTTTATCCATTAACAAAACTTTAGGCACACGCACTATGGATTTTATGTGCGGTTATCGTCTTTACTTTACAAAACTAAAACTACATACATGCACAAAACCGGCATCCTCCTCCTGTCCGCCTCCTTGCTTTGCGTTAGCAATACAACAACCACTTATGCACAGGTGCAACAGAAATTAGATATTGAACAGGCAACTGTATTTCTACACGGAGCTCAGCTTACCAGCACGGCAAAGGTGCGCCTGAACAAAGGTGAGAACGAAATACTTTTTACAAATGTAGCCGGAGATATAAATAGCCAGAGCCTGACGGTAAATGCAGGAAGTGGGGTAGTAGTGGAATCTGCCGTTTTTCAGAACAATTATCTTTTGTCAGAGAATCTGTCGCCACGTGCAAAAGAGATACAGGATAGTATAAACACACTTACCGATGACCGAACCCTAACCAGCAACAAAATAGCCGTACTCACAGAGCAGATAACTGCGCTGCAGACCAACCGAAAAGTAGGGGGGGAAGATAGCGGACTGTCTGTAGCAGAGCTTACAAAACTGCTGGACCTGATAGGAACCCGTATGGAAGGTTTTCTGAACCAAAAGTACAAGCAGGAAACAATACTGAAGAAGACAGATGAGCGTATAGCCCTGCTAAAAAAACAACTGGACGAAGAACGCAAAAAGGGATTCCAGCCAGGTGGTCAGTTGTTGGTGAAGTTTTATGCTAAAGAAGCTACCAACAATGCAGTTGTGATCAGCTACACAGTACCCAATGCCGGCTGGACACCATCCTATGACATAAGGGTAGAAGATATAAACAAACCTGCTAATCTTTTTTACAAAGCCAATGTATTTCAGAACAGCGGTGTGCGGTGGGACAATCTGCGGCTGACGCTTTCTACCGGCAATCCGCAGGAGGGAGTGCAGGCTCCGGTAATGGTGCCGTGGTATCTGGCTTTCTATAATCCCCCCGTATACCAGCGCAACAGTAATGTATATGCCAAAAGCAATGCACCAGCCATGGCAGGTACAGCAGATATGGCTGTAACCACTGCAGAAAACTCTTCGATGAATGAATATGTAACTGTGGACAAATCGGGTATCAGCACTTCTTTCGATATAGACTTGCCCTATACTATACCCAATGACGGCAAGCAGCACATAGTAGCCATCAAGAAGTATGAACTGCCTGCTACCTACCGCTACTATGCTGCGCCCAAGCTGGATAAAGATGCTTTCCTGCAGGCACAGGTGACCAACTGGGAAGAACTGAATCTGATGCCGGGTGAAACAAATATTTTCTACGAAGGTACCTATGTAGGGCAGGGTTACATAGACATACGCAACACTTCTGACACACTCACTTTCTCTCTGGGTAGAGACAAAAAAATAGTGGTGAAAAGAGAGCAGGATAAAAAGCAGCGCAGTGTGAAAACTATAGGATCCAATGTGCGCGAAACATTTGCCTATACCATTAGCGTTCGCAACACCCGTAAGGATGAAATAAATCTGGTGTTGCAGGACCAGCAGCCAGTGAGCAACGATAAAGACATAGTGATAGAAGACAAAGAAACAGCTAATGCAGACTATGACGAAACATCGGGAATGATGAAGTGGACACTGACGCTGAAAGCTAATGAAACCAGCAATGTGAAGTTTGGGTACACTGTGAAATACCCTAAAGGAAAACGTCTGGATAACTTGAGATAATATAACAAACGAAAACCGGATAGCAGTGTACACATTGTGTGACAGCTATCCGGTTTAGTATTTTGGTAAGTTAAGCTTAGTTCAGGAAGCGGTAGCCTACCGAAAACTGGAACGAAGTGTTTTTCCATATCTCATCGGTAGCGGTTCTATTCACATTTATAAGCCCTTTGATGTAGCGTGCACCCACTGTAAATTTCCTGGGCAAGGATACCTCTACACCACCTACCACAGATAGGTCGCTGGTGGTGAAGTTGCCCTTTATGTCAGAGCCATCGCTGGCTTTAGCTTTTATCATGCTGCTATACATGGGGCCGGCCTGCAACCACACACGCTTGATGATTTTGTACTCAAACAGTGCCGGTATGTCCAGCGATAGTGTGTTCACACTCAGATTGGAATTATGAAAATCAAATTTTGCTGTCTTTATCAGTGCCTCCACACGTACTCCAATATTCCTTTTATGTACACTTGCAAATGCGCCTCCTACAATACCCGGATTGTAGGTGTCTCCCCATACGGCATTGCCACTGCCTGCCAATTGTTGCATATTAACGCCTATTTTCACGCCCATAGTCAACATGGGTAGCTTATTACGTGTTATTTTCTTAGCGCCCAGTTGTGCCTGTGTATTGATAGAGAAAAACGTAGCAGCAGTAAACGCCGCAAGTAACATTTTAAATTTCATGTTTTATCTGTGTGTTTTTGCAAATATATAGCACAAATCGTTAGCAGAATATCTGCCAATAGATATTAAGTTGAAGATCACTATATGTGATGCCTGTTTTTAATGTGGTTTTATTGTATTTTTATGCATTTTTGGCGGGAGAACTGCCGACAATTGCTGTCCGCACTGTCTGGTACGAAGGCTAAGAAAGTGCTCACAAACTGCGTAGGCAAATATGAAAATGCTGCTTTACAACCTTAAAAACAACCTCTGCGCCCGGCACATCTGCGGTAAATACTGGTGGTTAGCCCCGTAAGTTGTTACTTGTTCTTCTTTTTATAGCTGAGAAAGGTCATTATGATGCCCAGTTCTTCGGTGCTTACTGCTGTTTCTGTAATCTCACTTTCGTGTTTCGCATTCGTCACCCGCAGCTCATAGCCCCGCAGTTGCTCCGGTGTAAAATCAGGCACTATTACCCTTCTCTTCTCTACTGTATTGTGGCACTTGGCACAGTTTATTTCGTAGAGCACCTTACCTTTTTCCCATTGCTTTATGTAGTCTGCCCTTACTGCATCTTTCATCTCCGGCGGAAACTCATAGGTAACCTTGTTTTTTTGCGCTACGCATACGGTACAAAAGGAGCATGCAATCAAGAATAATGTTATCGTCAGTTTCATATAGTTTAGTATTCGCCGCTCACTTTGCGGGTATTCAATGATTTGATTTTCGATTTTGGTAATAGGGTAGGGGGTGTTTCAAAAACTATGTTTTCATCCAGAGTTTTTATGAAGGCTATTAGGTTGTGTTTTTCGGTTTTGGTAAGTTTTAGTGAGTCGGTAGAAAGGGTTTGGTTGTCCACCTTCAGACCTCTGCCGGCACCGCCACCTGCATCATAGAAATCTATCACCTCCTCCAGCGTACCAAAGACCCCATTGTGCATATAAGGCATGGTGTGCGCAGCATTTCTTATAGACCCTGTTCTGAATGCATTGCGTGTTTCTTTTGCAGGGTTTACCAGATACCGACCTTCATCAGGGCTTATGCGGCTGAAAGCAGTATCGGCAGGTACGCCCAGCACCTCAAACTCAGACCCTATATAGGGCGGCTTTACCCCATTAAACTGTGGTGCAAAGTGGCAGGTAGCACACTGTGCCTTGCTCATAAACAAGTTGAAACCCGCTTTTTCGGTTACTGTTAGTTTATCATTGCCATTCATAGCATTGTCAAACGGGGAGTAGTAATTACTGAATTTGCTGTAGTAAAAGGTGATGGACGATACTATGTGGTCGTAGGTGATTTCTTTTTCCTGAGGAGTATATTTCAGTAAGTCTTTGAACACTTGTTTGTATTCCTTGCAGCTCAATACTTTTTTTACAACTTCTTTTTCATCGCAGCCCATCTCAATGGGGTTGCTTATTACTTCCTTCGTCTGGTTTTGTAAGGTAAAGTGTTTGCCATCGAGCATCACCAGATGATTGTAAACCGAATTGACCAATGAAGGCGAATTGCGGGGCAGGGCATCCTTGCGGTTGAATTGCAAAGCGGTTTTAGGGAAGGTGTCGGTAAAGTACTGTGCAGGCTTATGGCACGATGCACAACTACGCATATTGTTTCCAGATAGTATGGGGTCATAAAATAGTAGTCTGCCCGCCTGCTCTATAGATGCCAGTGCGGCACTGTCCTGCACTCTCAGAAATATGCCCTTGGCATTTTGTCCGTTATACAATCCCTTGTCAAAAATGGACGTAGCCTTTTTATTCAGAGAATAATCAAGCATATTGTGGCTTACCACTTTGTAGTCTGTTATCATTTTCTGGTTGATGATAAACAGAGGATTGATATAGTTTTTAATAAAGCTGAAGTGGTCGAAATTTTCAATATCTGCCGGCTGTGTGTTCACGAATGAAAGCAGTCTGTTGTAAAGTTCCAGGTATTCTATGGTCAATGGTGTAGCGGGGAAACTTTTATTAACTGCGTCGTATGTTCTGCCAGTAGCTGCTAGCATTGTTTTTAGCTCCGGTATTACTCTTTCGGTGTTGGGGCACTCAAACCCTGTAGTGTAAATAGCAGCAAGATTCAACAGGAATAGCCTGTTACACAAATAGAAGTGATGATACGTTTTCAATTCATCTGTGATAGAGTCTGCTGCATATACCTTTGTAGCAGCCAGCGATGTCTTTATAAATTGAAGGAGCGTGTCTTTTTCTATTCCGGGTTCATCCAGGTATTGTGTAGCCAGCGTAAGCCCCGAGCCAACTCTTCTGTATGGCTTCTCGAATTTTTCAAATACCTCCGTTTCCCATTCTACCGGCAACGGACCATTGATAGATTTGTAAGCCAATGGCTCCAGATAGCGCATCCAGAAGTCCATACATTTCATGTCCGCTCTTGTTTGTTCTATCCCTGTCCTGATTTTATTTATTGCGACAGTATCATTCAGGTCTGCATTTTTTATATCTGTCAGTAATGCATTTTGCCTAGATGTGAACTTGTTTAGATAGGTTTCATACACATCGGTATAGTCGTGTTCGCTGCTATTTTTAAATGAAATAAAAACAATCGCGATCACAACAAGGCATACAGAGATGAAGGAGCTTTTTCTCATAATATCCGCAACTACACAGCGATGAAAATTGGCTGCAAACCTACCCGGTCGGCTTTACCGCAATTTTACCTGCATATTAAATGGGTGTTAACTTTTGCGTAATGCAGGTGTCATTTTAGGTTAATGATGGCATAATTGATTGCTAACAATTTCGCAACATGACGGCGATAGCTTTGTGACCAAATTCAAAGAAAAATATGAAACCAAAACTAAGTGCGCTATTGCTGGGTATTGCTGGCCTGGTATTGCCACACACTAAAAGCACAGCACAGATTTCGTTACTGCAGGATTATAAAAATAATCATTCTGCACCCATTGGCACTTATCAGGGTATCAACTTCAGGGAAGCCGGCTTCTCTGGTCTTTACCCTATTCCCGGTACTGCCGGAAAGGAGTTCTGGGTATGCTCAGACAGAGGTGTAAACGTAGATGCGGCAAATGCTAATCCATCCACCTGCAGGCCTACTTACGACAAAATTTACTCCTTCCCTTCTTACGCTCCCAAGATTCACAGAGTGCGTCTGAACGGTGATTCTGTCCAGATTCTGCAGACTATTACCATGAAGCGCCCTAATGGTACTACTGCTTCTGGCATTATCAACCCTACCGGATTCGGCAGCACTGCACTTGAGGTAGCATCTACCGATACGGTACAGAACTGTGCCAACTTCAATGCGAAAACTACTCCTAAAGATATATGGGGTGTGGACGCAGAAGGTATTGTAGTAGACAGAGATGGTAATTTCTGGATTTGTGAAGAAGGCGGTCCTACTGTATGGAAGCTAGATCAGAATGGCAGAGTAATAAAGAGATATACTCCTTATGCCAACCTGGTAGGAGCTGAGTCGATAGATGTACAGATAGATACCGCGTTCAAATACCGCAAAAACAATCGTGGTTTTGAGGGTATTGCACTTGCTCCTAATGGCAAGATATACGCAATAATACAGAGCCCTGTATTGTATCCTACCAAGACAGTAGGCGAAAACACAAGGGTGCACAGAATATTGGAGATTGATCCTGTAACCAATGCTACCCGTATGTTTGCCTACCTCAACGATGGCATCATAGGCGCATCAGGATCTAACCAGATTCGTCTCCGCGATTGGAAAATAGGTGATATGGCTGCTATCAGCGATACTACCTTCCTGGTAATGGAGGCTGCACTTAGGGGTACTACCGACATAAAAAGGATATACAAGATAAACATAACCACTGCATCTACAGTTCACTCAGGTCTGTATGGTGGTCTTACACTTGAGGCGCTTGTAGACTCTGCTGGTTTGGCTGCTAACAGCATTATCCCTGTAAAGAAAACATTGTTCATGGATCTGCTGGCAAATGGCTGGGACCCTGCACTGGAAAAAGCAGAAGGTTTAGCAATACTCAATGACAGTACAGTATTTATAGGCAATGACAATGACTATGGTCAGTTCTCTGCGTTGGAAGATGGTATTGCTACTGCAACTACCAATCTGAGCCATATAGTTAAATATGGTTTGCGTGGTGTTAACAAGCTCAATAACTATACTTTTAATGCACCTACATTAATAGCAGGTCAGACAGGGCCAAGTACTGCACAGACGCCGTACATGGTAGCAACTACTCCAGGTGGAAAATTCACTTCTATCCTTACAGTAAACGAAACTATAGGTGGATACAAATTGTGTGGATTGGGTGATGGTTTAGGTGCTTTCGATAACAATGATGGTACGTTCACAGTATTGGCAAATCATGAAATGGGTAGTACCGTAGGTGCTGTTCATGCGCATGGACAAAGAGGTGCATTTGTGTCTAAATGGATAATGAATAAGTCGGATTTGTCAGTAGTTAGTGGTGCAGACCTTACACAGAACGTGTACCTGTGGAATCCACTTACTTCAAGCTACATACACTACAATTCTTCTTTCACATCTCCTCTTGCTGCTTTTGGCAGATTTTGTGCAGCAGACCTTCCTGAGGTAAGTGCATTCTACAATGCAGCTACCGGCAAGGGTACTATGGAGCGTATTTTTATGAATGGCGAGGAGATTGGTAACGAAGGTCGTGCTTTCGGTCACATTGCTACCGGCCCAAACGCAGGTAAGTCTTACGAGCTACCTTATATGGGTAAATTCTCCTGGGAGAATGCAGTTGCAAGCCCCAAAGCCAGCGATACAACGGTGGTGGTGGGTCTGGATGATGCTACTCCGGGTCAGGTGTATATATATGTAGGTACAAAAACTACTACTGGTTCTGACGTTGATAAGGCAGGATTGAATAACGGTAAGCTCTATGGCGTGGCCGTGTCTGGTATGACAACCGAATCAAGTGCG
Organism: Taibaiella sp.; assembly: GCA_021740995.1. Lineage (GTDB taxonomy): Bacteria > Bacteroidota > Bacteroidia > Chitinophagales > Chitinophagaceae > Nemorincola. The sequence continues at coordinate 43,167 of JAIOYR010000015.1, read as the reverse complement.
AGTTTCCCTGCTCCCGGTACTCCATTCTCATTGATAGATCTTGGCTCTGTGCAGAATATGACGGGTCTTGCTATCAACAATGCGAGCAACAGTGCTGGTGTTACTGCTTTCCTTCGTCCTGAAGATGGTGCATGGGATCCTAAGAATCCTAACGATTTTTATTTTGTAACTACCAACTCATTTACAAGCCCCAGCCGTTTGTGGAGACTTCGTTTTACTAATGCGTCTAACCCAGCACTTGGTGGTACTATTACTGCAGTGCTTGATGGTACTGAAGGTCCTAAGATGATGGATAACATGGTTATTGACAATTATGGTCATGCCATGATACAGGAAGATCCGGGTGGACAGAATCATACTGCAAAAGTTTGGCAGTACAACATTGCTACAGACGTAGTAACTCTGGTAGCTTCACAAGACACTACCCGATTCCAGATCGGTGGGTCAAGGTTCCTGACCATTGATGAAGAATCATCTGGCATCATAGATATGGAAAAAATCCTTGGTCCGGGTATGTTCATCCTTTACGATCAGGCTCACTATCCTGTAGCGGGCGATGCAGTAGAAGGTGGTCAATTCCTGGCATTTTACAATCCTGCTACTTTTAATGCTGCTCCTGAGGTTGACGTTACCGGAAATAGCACTAGTATCGTAGATGGTGATGTTACCCCTGCTACACACGACAATACTGACTTCGGTAATGTATATACAGGCAACAATACCACTAAAACCTTTACAATCCACAATACGGGTGCTGGTACACTTTCTGTATCAGGTATCAATTTTGCAGGTACACACGCTGGCGAGTTTACTTTGGTTGGTGCTCCTGCTTTCCCATGGACTATCACTTCAAATGGCACACAGACAATCTCTGTACGTTTTGCGCCTATGGCTGCCGGCAATAGAGCTGCAACCATCAGCGTTATGAACAGCGATGTTACTGAAGCTATCTATGATTTTGCATTGCGTGGTTCAGGTGTAGATTCACCAGAGATTAATGTACAGGGCAATTCTATAAATATCGTAGATGGTGATGTTACTCCGGGTACTGCTAACAACACAGACTTCGGTACACTCAACGTAGGTAGCACTACCACCAGAACATTTGTAATACAGAATAGCGGTTATGGCAACTTGTCAGTTTCAGGTATCAGCTTTACAGGTACTCATGCTGCTGATTTCTCAGTAGTAGGTGCACCTACATTCCCATTGACCATAGCTACAGGTACTTCTTATACAGTTACTGCACAGTTTGCACCTTCAGCAGGAGGCGCACGCAATGCTACTATCAACATTATGAGCAACGATGCTGATGAGGCTACCTACAACTTCTCATTGTTGGGTACTGGTTTGTACCTGCCTGAGATTCATGTTACGGGCAACAACATAGGAATTATAGATGGTGACGTTACAGCTGGTACGGCTAACAATACAGATTTCGGCAGTGTGAATACAATCAGCTCTGTAACCAAGACGTTTGTAATACGCAATCCATCTTTGGGTACGCTTGCAGTATCAGGTATCAGCTTCACAGGTGCTCATGCATCTGAGTTTACGCTGGTAGGTGCTCCTTCTTTCCCATGGAACATAGCAGCAGGTGATACAGTTTCGGTTTCAGTTCGTTTTGCTCCAACCAATGGTGGCACAAGGAATGCTACCATCAACATAGCAAGCAATGATGCTGACGAGGCTACTTATGATTTTGCTTTGAGAGGTAACGGTGTTACAACGCCTGAAATCAATGTAAAAGGAAATGGTGTAACCATCACCGACGGTGATGTAACTCCGGGAACTGCAAACAATACCAACCTGGGTACTACAAACGTAGGCAGCTATTTGATTAAGACTTTCGTAATACAGAATACAGGTCAGGGTACACTGAATGTAGCCAGCATCAACTTCACAGGTGCAGCTGAGTATACTTTGGTAAGTTCTCCTGTTCTTCCTGTTAATGTGGCTACAAATGATTCTGTAACTATTACAGTACAGTTTGCTGCTACAACAGTGGGTACACGCACTGCAGTTATCAACATTATCAGCAACGATCTTGACGAGGCGACTTACAACTTCCTGTTGCAGGCTACTGCTACCGGTTTGCCGGAAATCAACATCACTGGTGACAGTGTGAACATAGCCGATGGTGATGCTACCGCAGGTACTGCAAACAATACAGACTTCGGAAATGTAAATACAGGAAACACTAAAACCGAAACATTTGTAATCAGGAATACAGGTGTAGGTCCACTGAATGTATCAGGTATTACGATTGGTGGTGACAATGCAAGTGAGTTTACCTTGTATGGTGCTCCTGCGTTCCCGCTGACTGTAGCGCCAAATGGCAGCCAGTCATTCGTAGTAGAGTTCAAGCCTACAGCAGCAGGTATGCGCAAAGCAACAGTATCTGTAGCAAACAGCGATGCTGATGAGGCTACTTATGACTTCGCATTGCAGGGCAATGGTGTAACCGTTACAGGTATAGGTACTCTGGCTACTTCTTCTTCTCTGAAGCTGTATCCTAATCCTACCGGCAATGCTGCTACACTTGCTATGACGCTTTCTGCTGATGCACAGATCTCTGTTCAGGTTCTGGATATCCAGGGCAAACAGGTGATGCCTTCTATAGATAAGAAAATGACTGCGGGAGAAAACTTCGTAGAGCTCAATACAGCTCAGCTAAGCAGTGGTATCTACTTCCTGAAAATTGCTGATGGTGTTTCATCAACAAATGTGAAGATGGTAGTAATGCACTAAGACAAGAATAATAGTTTTTGAGGGGTAAAAGGCAATTGAAAGCAATTTCAATTGCCTTTTTGCCTTTTGGGATTGGTTGCATTCTATTGATTAGTGTATCACACCAATTAAGCCTCAGAAAACGGCACTCAAAAAAATGCACGCAAAGCCGCAAAGACTCATATCCTCTAAAGGGCACGCAAAGGGCGCAAAGCACCTGAAATCAATGACGAATTTTGATGTTGATATTGTATCACATACTATTTGGGCGAAATAAAAATAAAGTAGCCCCGTCCTTTAGGTCGGGGAAGGAAGGACTATAAAAGCAGGCTTTAGCCGAAATGTAGAATGAGTGTGGTTTGAAATCTCAATAAACAAGCCAAACAATGTTTTTATGCTCACCAAGCAGCGGCTAGTACTACTTTTTTGCTTTTCCTGATGCGATGCGCTGGTTTCAGGAACAACGGGCAATTATAAACCCTTTATTGAATCGTAAACTTTATCTGTTCCTTCAACATATAACCCTTTAAAATTTCCGTCTACCCATGTATACACAAGCAATCTGTAGTTACAATTTCTAACTTCTTTATTGTAATCCATCCGCTCATTCACACCATCTATTCCATAGAAGTCATATCCATATACAAGTATAGAATAATTATTATATTCTTTAACTTTAGTTGTAGAATAGTGTTCAATAATAAACTTATTAATAGTGTCAATTTTTAGAGAATCGTTTATATCAAAATCATTTACAAGATAGGCTTCGGTACAACTATTTACACGATTATTTGTGTCATAACGACATTCTTCGTAGGGTAATTCCAGCTTGCCTATACTTAATGAATCATACATTTTTTGTTTCTGAGTACAAGAGCAGAAAAGCAACAGCATGATAAACAGTTTAGTAGTTTCCATAAATACAAAAATAGAATCTAAAAATAGTAATTTGCCGTTATTTGCTTACACTCGGAGAGGTATAGCTGAAAGCTCAATTATTTATTAGCTATATAGCCCAAACATGCTAAGCATAAGCACCTCTGCAACCTTTAAAACAACACCTCTGCGCCTCCGCGCCCCTGCCTGCCGCAGGCAGGTCTGCGGTAAAAACATTTACATTATTCCCTTTCCCTAAACACCTTATCATCTATCCCCTTATTTATATCATAAGAGAGGTAGGTGATTTGTATGGTGCCTTTCTCGTTCTTTTTATCCTTGGGTGGCAGTGGTTTTTCGGTGTCGTTATAGTCCATGGTTACACCCTTGGGGAGTTTGTATCCTTTCAGGTCCATAAAGATGGTCACTTTGTCGGGCAGTGCATAGCTGGCAAAGCGGTCATAGCGGAGGTCCATAATTATAGTGCCTTCGTTTCTTGTAGTAGTTTCGGTGCGCAGTGCCAGCAGATCTGCTTCATCTACCCATATTTTAGCCAGCACTATTTCTGAGTTATCATCCTCCGGCACTACTTTTAGTATGCGCACACTTTTGCCCTCTATGGTAGCCACCCCGGCATCAAATACCATTACATTGCCCGATGGTATCAGGTTGCGCAGTGTCATGTTTATGTTCTTCTTCGGCAGTATAGACAGCCCACCATTGCGCTCCAGCCTCATCTTGTCGGGGCTCTTGTAGTAGAGCATGCCTGCCAGTGGGGGTATGCGCATATAGCTCACATTTATTTTCATCTTCACCTTGGCGGTATAGTCTTTTACCGTCAACACTTTTTTGCGCAGATTGTCAAAGAGTGCCGGCGCATCCAGCGGTGCAGCCTGCATGGCAGTGGCCTGCAACAATAATAGTATCCCTGCTATATACCTCATCATGATTTAATATCTTTTTTATTGAAGTACAGAATAGTAACTCCCAGAAAACTGATGGTATAGACCACCAGTACCAATGCCGACCGCCCTATGGCAGCGTAAGGCACCGGGTCGTCAAAGAAACCCTTCCATCCTATCATATGCGTAGTAAACAGGTAGGGCTTTACCAGGTTGAACAGGGGCAACTCCAGATTAGAGATAATGGTGAGTATCACCACTATACCCATAGTAGATATAACAGGACCTATAGAATTGTCTGCAAATGCCGACAGCAGTATAGACATGGCCGCTATGGTGGTCATAGCCAGCACCGCAAAGATGAACGCAGCACCATAACGCCACATTATATCATTTTGCAGCAGCATCACAAATGCGTCGCTTTTCAGGTTGATCATATCACCCTCGCCAAACATCAATAAGGACAAAAACAACGCAACAACTGCCAGCCATACTATAAGTAGTACCGTATAGATAAAGCTGCTCACAAATTTTACCAATACCAGTTTGGGTCTTGTTATTGGCTTGGTGAGCATCAGCCGCAGAGTACCGGAGTTAGCCTCGCCTGCCAGCATGTCGCCCGCTACCAGTGCCACCAGCAGGGGTATGTGTATGAGCAGCGACTGAAGAATGATGTAGGTGATCAGGTATCCGTTCAGTATGTTGCCTCTTATATCAAACTGCTCATTCACGCCCTGCAATGCAAAATTCACAAAGGTCTTGCCATCAGAGAGCATCGCCAATTGTATCACCAGTGTGATGGCGGTAACTATACCAAAGCTGATATAGGTACGTGGTCTTCTGAATATCTTATATAACTCTATCCGCAGTAGCTGTATCATTGGTAATACTTAAAAAGTAAGTTTCAAAAGAATGTTGCACATTTATGTCCAGTACAGCTACATCGTTAGTTACCAGCCATTTGTTCAGCTCAGGCACCAGCGATGGGTTCATCTTTACTATTATTTTGGTTGGGGTTACCCGCTCGGCCTGCTTGTACCAGGCTGTGCTGCTCATCAGTGCATTTATGTTGTCATTCTGCGCTATTCTTATCTCTACAAAGGTTTCATTGGGGTCAAATAGCTCACTCACCTTGCCGTCGCTTATCTTCTTTCCTTTGTGAATGATGAGTATGCTGGTGGCTATCTGCTCCATCTCGTTGAGCAGGTGAGACGATATAAGTACAGTTTTGTTGTGGTCTCTGCGCAGTGCTATCACCAGTTCCCTTATCTCTGCTATGCCCTGTGGGTCCAGTCCGTTTGTGGGTTCATCCAGTATCAGCAGGTCGGGGTCGTGTACCATAGCTATGGCTATACCCAGTCGCTGCTTCATGCCTTGCGAGTAGGCTTTCACTTTGTCCCGTTCGCGTCCTTTCAGCCCCACTATATCCAGTACTTCATGCAGCCTTTGGGGTGGTATGTTTTTGTCGCTCAGGTTGGCAAACATCTTCAGGTTATCCCAGCCGCTCAGGTAGCCATACATATCGGGTCGCTCTATAATGGCACCTATCTTTTTTAGCAGAAGGCGACGGCTGTTGTTAAACTCATAGTCATTGATGAAGATGCTGCCACTATCGGGGAAAATAAGCCCCAGCAACATGCGCATGGTAGTACTCTTGCCGGCACCGTTTTGACCCAGAAAACCATACACCTCACCCTGCTCTATGCAAAACGAAAGATTGTCTACTGCCTTGAAATTTTTAAAGGATTTCGATAACTCTTTTACTTCCAGAATTGGTTTCAATGCTCACAAGTTAATTTCGCAGCAAAGATAGCCTGTTCAGCTATCTCAGCGCTTAATACCATTATAACATTTTGCAATTGCTGTATGGTCTTTTACCGGATGTGCTCAGGTGATAATTGTACTTTTATTTATTTTGTTAATTCTACAAACATGAAATAGTTTGCATATCTTGCGTCTGGTTTAAAGATAGAAAGATGAACACATACACTACAGAACAATTACACAAGGCACTCAGCCATTTTTTCGGTTACGAAGAGTTTCGCCACTCACAGTTGGCTATTATTCAGAGCGTACTTAGAGGAGAGGATACGCTAGCCATTATGCCCACCGGTGGCGGCAAGTCTATCTGTTATCAGTTGCCGGCTATGCTGCTGCCCGGCATCGCCATCGTAGTATCGCCGCTCATAGCACTCATGAAGGATCAGGTAGACGCGCTAATAGCTAATGGTATACATGCTGCTTACCTCAACTCCTCGCAGTCGCAGGATGAGCAGCAGCGTGTGATAAGGCGGGCACAGGACGGAGAGCTGAAGCTGCTGTATATAGCCCCTGAGCGCATACCTGCCAACAGCCGGCTGTTCTTCGATTTTCTCAGGCGGCTCAATCCCTCTGTTTTTGCTATAGACGAGGCGCACTGTATATCGTCCTGGGGGCACGATTTTCGCCCGGAATACCTGAAACTAGCCGTACTCAAAAATGAATTTCCGGCAGTACCGGTCATAGCACTCACTGCCAGTGCCGATGCCATTACCCAAAAAGATATAGCTGAGCGGCTGGAGCTGCGCAACCATCGCCTGTATATATCCAGCTTCAACAGGCCCAATATTCACTACTATATATTGCCCAAGAAGAACGCTATGGGGCATATTATAGAATACATAAAACGGCACAAGAACGAATGTGGCATTATATATGCACTGTCGCGTGCATCTACACAGGAGATAGCCACCCGCCTGCAGGACCACGGTATCAATGCTGCCTGTTATCATGCGGGTTTGGATGCCACTGAGCGCAGCAGGGTACAGGAGGCCTTTCAGAAAGATGAATATCTGGTAATCGTAGCCACTATTGCTTTTGGTATGGGTATAGACAAGTCGAACGTGCGCTATGTGATACACCACGATGTGAGCAAAAATATAGAAGGGTATTATCAAGAGACCGGGAGGGCAGGGCGCGATGGTTTGCGTAGCGATGCCTTGCTGTTTTATTCTGCCGGAGATATCATGAAGCTGCGCCGCTTTGCTCAGGTAGAGGATAATCCGCAGCAGTCGGCCATATCGCTGCGCAAGCTGCAACTGATGCAGGATTATTGTGAGAATGAGGGTTGCAGGCGCCAATATCTGATGCAGTATTTCGGCGAGCAGTTCCCTGCGTATTGTGGCAGTTGCGACTATTGTCTCAGCTCACTGGAGGAAAAAGATGCCACCATAGACGCGCAAAAATTGCTATCTGCCATAGTGCGTACCGGTGAGCGGTATGGTGCTACTTATATTGTAGATTTTATCCGTGGCTCCGCTTCCGAAAAAATCAACCCGGAGCACAAAGAGCTCAAAACCTATGGAATAGGCAAAAGCCTGAAGAAAGAAGAATGGTTGTGGATGGTGCAGCAAATGCTCAGCAATGGCTACCTGTTGCGCACAGACGACCAGTATGCCACAATGCGGCTTACCGAAAAAGGCTGGAAAATACTCAGAGGCGAATCTCAATTGAAGCTGGTGCTAAAGAAAGCAGTAAAAGAACAACCTGTACAGTTGGAGCCCGATTACGATATTCACCTGTTCGAGCAGTTGAAAACCCTGCGCCACGATATGGCAAATATCGAAGGTGTGCCTGCTTATGCCATCGTTGCTGATAGCGCATTGGTAGAACTGGCTACCTACTTGCCCCGCTCGTTCGAGGAGATGAAGCAGATATCCGGCTTTGGCGATTACAAGGTGAGCCGCTACGGTGCTAAGTTCCTGGATGTGATAAACAGGTATGCCACTGCAAACAAAACAGAATCGCGCATGCACTTCAAGAAACCCAAATCAGTGCGCAAAGAAAAGACCGACCGGCCTGCTACCGGCAGTACCATGGATATATCGCTTACCATGTTTACAGACGGAATGAGTATATCTGATATAGCCGCGCGGCGAAATCTGGCGCTTTCTACTATAGAAAGCCATCTGGCTGCTTTTGTGGCTGCCGGTGAGCTTGATATAAGAAAAGCTGTAGCACCTGATAAGCTCAAAACCATTCTTGATACCATAAAAACATCGGGTCAGTACACCGCATCAAAACCTATAAAAGACCTCCTCAGCGATGATTATACCTATGGTGAGATAAGAATGGTACTGGAATACTACAAAAGACTCAACCGTTAGGAGGTTAGAATTTAAGTGGCTGAAAAAGTTAAGATTTTCCTTCAATCAAACCCTCATTTCACCTTTTAAAAGGCAAAATGCCGCAACTTGTATAACTTTAACGCCTAATAATAATGTGATGGAAGAAAATAAAAGGCAAAAACAGGTAGGGCAGCTATTGATGGAGGAACTCAGCGACATATTTATGCGCGAGGGTATTAATATTATAGAAGGAGGAATGGTCTCAATATCCAAGGTTATGGTTACCCCCGATCTTCTTGAAGCCCGTGTATATCTGAGCCTGTTTCAGGTCAAAGACCAGACTGCCTTGCTGCTCAAAATAAAGGAAAGAGGGTGGGAGTGGCGCAAACTATTGGGTCAGCGTATCAAAAACCAGCTCAGGCGTGTGCCGGAACTCGTATTCTATGCCGACGATACCCTGGATCATGTGTTCAAAATGGATCAGTTGTTCAAAAAAATAAATGAAGAGCGCGATGCTCAGCCCTTCAATACCAACGAGGCATAAATGAACCTTACCCTCATATGGCAACTGGCACTACGCTATTTGCGTGGCAAGCGGTCGGGCAATGCAGTACCTATATTGTCCAAAATCAGTATGGTAGCTATTGCCGTGAGCAGTGCTGCTATGATAGTTGTGTTTTCTGTGTTTAATGGTCTCGAGGGGTTTGTAAAACAACTATACACAGGGTTCTATCCGGATATAAAGGTGACGGTTGCCAAGGGCAGGTTTTTCACTGCCGATTCTGCTATCCTTGGTGCTATAAGGCGCACAGATGGGGTAGAGGTCTTTACTAGTGTTATTGAGGGTAGTGCCATAGTAAATAACAATCGTACCAAAGAGCAGAAGGGTATCATGCTTAAGGGTATAGACCGTAATTACTTGCTGGTCAATGATATCAGAGATGCTATAACTGGTGAGGACAGTGTATCTGCCGGCAGCCCTTATACAGCTATTGCGGGCTTACGTATTCTCAATGAGCTGGGTGCCGATATCAACAACATTTTCAGCACCATAGAGCTCTATTATGCCAACCCCAACTCTACCAATCTGGCAGCCAATCCCGAGGTGCTGGAACTCCACCCTGCCGGCAGTTTTCAGGTATCAGACGACTTTGACGATAAATACATTCTGGCTCCCATCACTTTGGTACAAAAGTTATTTTTTCAGCCCGGCAAATATTCTTCCATTGAAATTAAGATACGTCCAGGAAAAGAAGAAGATGTAAAGACAGCATTACAGAAACTCTTTGGTGCCGGCTATAAAGTGGAAACCAGATACGAGCAAAACAGAGACATGTTTATGGTAATGACCTCTGAGAAATGGGCTATCTATGCTATACTGGTTATGGTGCTGCTTATTGCTTCGTTCAATATGGTAGGTGCACTTTCTATGCTGGTGCTGGAGAAACAAAAGGATATTGCCATACTCAAGGCTATGGGTGCCCTGCCAGGAGAGATACGAACCATTTTCCTGCTCGAGGGCATACTTTGGGCACTTACCGGCGGTCTTGTTGGTATGATGTTGGGTTTTGTTCTTTGCTTTGTGCAGCAGCAATTTGGTATCATTACCGTTGGTGGTTCCTTCCTCATGGATGCCTACCCCGTGGATATGCAGTTTTCTGATTTTTCACTCGTTATGGCTACTATTCTGGCAGTAGGTATTCTGGCTGCATGGTACCCTGCATTTCGTGCCACCAAGGCACTTGCTCCTACCCTCAAGGGCTCCTGATAGGGGTGCTATTCTATTCCTACGCGCCTCCTGCCAGCTCTTTATATACTTCAAGATATTGCGCCGATACTACATGGTGTTCATACTTGCCGGCATTTTCCAGCCCCTTTGCTACCACCTTGTCATAGTATTGCTTATCGCTTACCAGCGCAGCTATAGCATTTCGGGTTTCATCCGGCTTTAGTGGGTCCACCAGTATTGCTGAGTTTTTACCTAGTTCCAGCATTGCACCTATATTACTGGTTATTACCGGTCGCCCTACTGCTTGCGCCTCTATTATCGGCATTCCAAAGCCCTCGTAGTGAGAGGCAATGTACAATACATCGCAAGCCACATACCGCTCCCACACCTGTTCTTCTGTCAGGTTGTTACATACTGTATGGGCTATTTTGTATTCCTTCAGTTTTTCCAGTTCATCCTTTGCCGGCCAGCCTACTATTTCCAGGTGATAGTTAGTGCCTTTTGCTGCTTCTATCAGGTTGTCCAGATTTTTATGCTTACCCGTGCCCAGCATCAGCACTACTGGTATCTTATTCAGCACTTCTTTTTTGGCATACCTGAATACCGGTTTCACCGGGTCTGGTATTACCCTTATCCTGTCTTCCGGAAAGTCGAAATACTTTATCAGTTTTTCTTTGGTAAACTCCGATACTACAGTTACTATATCAATGTACTTTAGGGGCAGTCTAAACCAGAACAGGCTGTAGATAGCCTTCTTCCACCATTTGTGAATGGGGTTTTCGTAGTACCCAAAGTCGTGAATTGTTAGTATGTTTTTTCTTCCTTTAAGCCCCATCGCCAGAAAATTCACATCACCCGTTATGTGGTTTATTTCGCTGGCATACTTTTTGGCCTCTCTCGTGTTTTGCAATCTGGACTTCGCAGGGTTGCAGAAGTAATTACTGATTACAGCCTGGTCGTCCAGGTCTTTTTTTACAGTGGTGAATATGCCCTCTATAGATAGACCGGTGTTTCTTACTTCTCTATAATAGTGTGTTACTGTAAGCATAGTTACTGTTGTGCTGGCACGTCCTTAGTGTCGGCCTCGCCTGTATACTTATATATGTAGCAAGAATAGTCTTCTGTAATACTGAACCTCATTTTTTTTATGAGACGGGAGATGAAGTTGTACTCAGATTCGTTTTCATAAGTAGCTATCAGCTCATATCGGCCTTTCAGTGCAGCATTTACCACCATCTCTCTGTTCGCATTGTTTTTATTGAAAATGAAGTAGTCGTACTTGTTTTTTCTGAAGTGATTCAGCACAGTATCCAATTGGCCGTTCCAGGATGTGCTCTGGAAAGAGCAGTTGTTGTGAAGGGCAATGTAATAGAAAGCAAAATCACCTGCAATCTTAGTGTTTTTCGTTAGGTATTTCGATATCATCTTTTCATTATATACAGGGTCTCGCTGCTGTAGCGTACCAAAAACATAGATACCCTTGAATACGAAAAACACGATAAATGCGGCTGCGGCAATGCGCACGGGTGCTGCCAATAATTTACTGCTGCTAAGATGTACGGTAGCACCCACTATCAGTATTGCAACAAACGGAGCTACCATAGCATAGTACCTGCCTCCCAGCGACCCGCCTACTATTAATATAAACAGCAGAATAGCAGGGACTGTAAACAGCAACAGCTTGATATTTTTCATGGCTCTGCCGGTAAATACCAGCAACAACGCACACAGAAATCCGAAACCATACATCAGTAGTTTTGAGTTGAGGTACATTTCGCTGAGTGAGAAGCCTACATGCGTTTGCATTACCTGATTACCGGAGTAGTTTTTGAATATAAAATGCTGCAGGCTGCCGAATTTGAAATATATCCACAGATAGTAGATGCCGCTGCACACAGCCAGTATAATCAGGTATTTTATAAAAACGGCGAGTATGCCTTTTTTGCCAGCCGTTATAAGCTCGTAAATGGAATAGGCTGCATAGACCGAAAAAGCAAACATCACCCTTGGGTTGGTGAGCAATGCCAGCGATAGCAGTACACCTATAGCTACTGCCTTCAGTGTGTTTTTTCCATCGCCCTTATTTTCTGTGCTTACAAATAGCAGAAACGATGTAAAGAAGAAAAACAAGGCTATAAAATCCATTCGGCCAGAATGCAGAAACTGCGTATATGCGGGGTCAAAAGCCACAAAAACTATTGTGAATAGTGCTGTAGCCACGGCAAATCCAAAATAGCGGCATATCCTGAATATCAGATAGAGGTTTAGAATGCCGAACAGACAATTAGACAGCCTGAAAACAAACAACTTCCATCCAAACAGCTTTATGATAAACGACTGCAATACAAAATAAACCGGTCCGTATACCATAGATGCCTGCTCATCCAGACTAATAGACCTGGCTTCCTGAAAGTAAGTGCCGTTTTCAATATACGACTTGGTGATACTGGCAAAACAAACCTCATCGAACCATGGTATGGGTGAATAAGATAGGGTGGCCAGATGATAAAGAACATACAAAGCAGACAAACTGAACAATAATACCTTGTTATTTTTACTCATATATTTGTCGGTTGTGCATATATACCCTTCGTTTTTACAGGGTGTCTTATATGTTTATCAGCGTGGGCTAAGGTATAATTTATTTTATCCTCTTGCAAAGATAAGCTAGTTGTTTCTGAACAGTTCTATCACCTCATCGGCATTGTACCCGAAAAAACTGTTTGCGCACGATTGAAGATAGTGGTAGTCGCTGAGGCAGCTTTCTACATCAACTTTATTTGCATAGAAAGTATGTACATTGTTTACCTTTTCAAAGATGTCTTTCGTCCATTTTTCCCCATGTTTTAGCGTAGCCTCTTTTATTTCCTTGTTCAGCACGTCAGTAGCCCTCGCGCTGCCTATCATTTTGCCGGCCAGGTCTGCTACCTCTTTTTTATCGGCTTTTGCACACTGTTTTATAGCATCTACTATGTCGTCTTCGCCGGTATAGTTGATTACCATCGGTGCTTTGAATTTCCAGTTCGAGAATCCCAGGTGGTCTCTGTGTATCACTACCGGAGTGCCGGTTATCATACTCTCAAAGTTCACTTTGGGCGATCCCTCCCGCATAGAGCACATTACATGGCAGTACGACTGATTCATAATCATATTCACCTGTGCCGGAGGTATTTCTATAAATATCTCTGCATTATCCGTGAACCCATACTCTTCCAGCAGCCGCTCCATCCATTGTCTGTTTTCACCTACATGTCCCGATGCTACTATTGCCATTTTCAGCGGTCCTTTCCAGTGTTTCTTGAGTGCCGAAAACAAAAAAGGGTAGCGTTTCAGCGGTATGAAATTAGAAATGACACAAAAATCATATTTCCGGACTATGCTATGGTCGGAGTAGAAGTTGTGCTTATTTACCCAGTCGCCCGAAGTGAGTGGCACCGGTATGAAGCCATGTTTCCGATGCTGTACCCGCTCCCGCTCACTTACAGACTGTATAAACACCAGCGAGTCGTTGGGTATAAATGCATTGAACGGCTGAAAGGGGCTTTCTGAACTTTGCTCCAACACCAGGTGGTATCTTTGCTGTAATTTATGCAGGTCGAAGAGAAAGGGAATGGCATTGACTACTTCCGTATACTTTACCATTAGTACCCCCTTTTCCTGCTCAGATATGTATGGCTTTATAAACAACAGATCATTCTGAAGAAAGGACCGGCTGGACTCCGTAAACCTCGTTACAACGGAGTTTATGTAAGGACAGTCTTTTCCACATTCACTTACTTCATACTTGTTGCGCAGCAATGAGAATAGAAATGATGCTACACCATAAGAGATATTTGATTCCAGATACTCTATCTGCGCTGCTACTGCAAAGCATTTTGGGTAATGTTTCTTTCTTTTGTGCCTGAAGTATTGTAATGCCAGATATAGCGAATATACATCTCTCTTAAGCTTAATGTAAAGCATGTGCTGTATTTCTGCAAAAGTACAATTTTATATTTCTGGCAGCTATTTACTATTTTTCATATTCTATGCCATGCCGGCTCTTCACCAAAGTAAAAATCCAATTTTCTCTCTTGAATTTCATTCCCTGTTTCTTACATTTGCTATATGAATAACGCATTACGCAATGCTGCCACCCAATGGCAGACAGATGCGAATGAAGCAACAGACGTAATAGAAGAAACGCTTCATAATCTTATTGTCTGGAACGATGATGTCAATACTTTCGACTGGGTTATAGAGTCGCTGGTAGATATTTGTGGGCATGAGCCTATGCAGGCGGAGCAGTGTGCGCTTATAGTGCATCATAGAGGTAAGTGTGGCGTAAAAAAAGGAAACTTCAACGACCTGCGGCCGCAGGCCGAAGCACTCATAGACAGAGGCATACAGGCTACAATAGATTATTGATAACTGAGGTTGCTGTTTGTATTGGTGCAAGGCTTTATTGCTCCTCATCATAAAACCTGCTTTACAAGTCTTAACTACCTTGAAACAAAATCGTAGATCTTAGTGCTTTAGCGCCTGCAGTAAAAGGTAAACCCAAAAAAACACCCCTTTGTGTCCTTCGTGCCCTTTGCCTGCCTGCCGCAGGTAGATGGTGAATCAACCACACGTGTATCTCAGCGTCTATTGCGCTTTTGCGGTAAAACCTTTAAAACACTTATTTTTTATCTTGCTGCTGCAGCAAATCCCTGGCGGGAAGGTGTTTTATCACTCCGTTTTCGCAAATCACTGCCATCTCATTATTGGCTGCTTTTTGCTCATAAAGCCTGCGGATAGCCAGTTTAAGGCCCGCCTCTATTTTATTCAACAATTCAGCATTTTGTTGCTTACTGTTCATAATAGATTATTGATGGAATGCCAAATGTCGTTATTTTCTATGATATTGTCAAATTCTGATTCCTTACGTGCCACAGGTATCAGCGTGCCGGGCGAGTTATCTGCAATTATCCAGGTGTCTACTATAGGCATAAACAGGCGAAATAGATTGCTGATGCCCTTGTAGTATCTTCTTCTCACTACATCTTCCGGTATATTATGTCCGCCATTTTTCACCCTTTCTGCCACACGTTGCACAGCCAGTTCGGGGCTGTTGAGCCATATATATATCAGCGACACATTATACCCCAGTGCTTTTGCTTTCTTTACCAGCCACACATAGCTACGGGTAGCCAGTGTGGTCTCTATCGCAAAATCTACCCCGCTCGCCAGCAGCTCAGCTATACGGTGCAGCATTATCCTGCCTGCCTCTATAGCCACACTCTCCGGGTTGAAGGGAGATATACCTGCAGCAATATTGTCCGCATTTACAAATTCGCGGCAGTCCAGTATATCGGGCAGTATCGTCAGGCTGGCAGTAGTTTTGCCCGCACCATTGCACCCCGATATGATGAAGAGATTGGGCATTAG
Organism: Taibaiella sp.; assembly: GCA_021740995.1. Taxonomy (GTDB): domain Bacteria; phylum Bacteroidota; class Bacteroidia; order Chitinophagales; family Chitinophagaceae; genus Nemorincola. The sequence continues at coordinate 27,415 of JAIOYR010000015.1, read as the reverse complement.
TTGTTTTTGATCGTATAATTTCCTGGTATTGAAAACGGAAACTCCAACTCTTTATCAAATTCCGGATTCGATATGTTCATATCCAGCGTATAGTTGTTCACGCCGTTTTGTATCCGCACTGCACGATTGGTTGATACTTTCCGGTTGTTTACTGCCTCGTAGTTGTTATACTCAATCATTGCATGTGGGCCGTTTGGCATTCGGGTATCCAGATGCCCCAGTGTCATTAAGCTGTCCGCTTTTCGGTAATTTATATTCTGAATATAGTTGCTGTCTTCCGTGTGCAAAGACCACAGTAGTTCTTTCGATTCGGCATTGGTTATCACACCATCTGCCAGCGGCTCGCCCAGCATCAGGTTCTGTAGCTGAGAGAATCTCACCGGTATCGGCAATACTTTTGCAGCATCTCTCAGGGGCAGTCTTGTGGCTTCCTTTTCGGTATAGTTGAGCATAAAGAAGCTATCGGGTGTTACATATATTCTTGCCACCGACACCAGTCCACCCAAAGCACTTATATGCGCCCATATCTTTTTGTCTTTTTCTACCCTGAAATTCATAATCAGGTCGTACGACAAATCCGGTCCTTCCAGGTTCACCTTTGCCTTGCCGGAGAAGGTAGTATAACTCATCCGCTTATTCCATATTGGGGTTAGCTCAGCTATCAGGGGCTTAGCACCCGGTGTAGCTACCGGTATGGTGGTATTGGCTACTGCCTGCTGCAGCGTTGTTGCTGTTCTGGTAGTGTCGGTAGGTGTCTGTTTTGCAACATCACCTTTTTTTCTGCTTTTTTTACCGCCAAATATTTTACTACTGCACGACGTTAACAAACACAGGCTCAACAATACTATAGTACAGTTTGTTAGTTTATTCATACAGTTTTCCTTCGCTTATTTTTTTATCCAGGTTCTTATCATCACTTCCTTTTTCCTTCGCTTTCTTCCAGGCTTCTATAGCCTTATCTTTTTCATTCAGCTTGAAAAGTATATCACCCAGGTGGTTGTAGGGAGTTGCCTCTCCTTCTCCTTTCGATTCGGTTATAGCCTTAAGTATGTATGTTTTAGCTTTTTCGTATTCTCCTTTTTTGTACAGAATCCAGCCATATGTGTCCAGAGAGTTTGGCTCATTTGGTCTCAGCTCCAGCGATTTTTTCGACATCCGCTCTGCTTCATCCAGTTTCACTCCCCGCTCAGAGAGGTAGTAACTGTAGTTGTTGAGCACACCTGCATTATTGGGGTCCAGTGCCAGTGCTTTGTCAAAGGTCTCATCAGACAACTGGTGTTGTTTACTGGTATAGTATATATCTCCCAGCGTACTGTACATCTGCGCCAATGCTTCTTTCTCTGTTTCAGGTTGCAGGTCTATTGCCCGGTTTATAGCTTTGATAGCTGCGGTGTTATTGTTTTTATTCATGTACCCTATGCCATTGTAGAAATGGGTAATAGACTGGTTCGGAAACAGCCGCATGGCTTTTTCGCTATACTTTATCAGCGAGTCTGCATAGGGTTTGTCCAGATAGCTCACCATCAGCCTGCCCCACACATTGAAGTTAGATGGCTTTAAGGCCAGCGATTTTTTGTACATCACTGCTGCGCTATCTTTTTTGTTGCTCCCTTCCAGCACTTCGCCATAGTAGGCCAGTATATCCGCATCAGCAGGTTCCTGTGCTGCCAGCAGCGATACCAGCGGCAGTGCTTCTGCTATCGCAGTAGCCTCATCGGGCATGCTCTGTATGTAGGCTTTCAGCAGTTCCAGTTGCGCTTCGGTTTCTATGTCTTTGTTGGTGATGGCTTTTCTTACATAGATTTTATACTGTACACTGTCTCCTGTTCTCAGATAATGGCCGGCAAGCCCCAGTTGCACTGCCGGGTCATTAGGTAGTTTTTTTTGTGCCTGCTCATACACAGCAGACGCTTTATCAGTCATTTTATTGTTGTCATATAGCTCACCCAGCAGTTTATAATACTTGCCGTTTTTCGGGTCTTTGGCTATCATTTCCTGTACTACATCAGCAGCTTTTTGCACATTATTCATGTTCAGGTACAGTTGCATTTTGTGTACCATCAGGTCTTCATCTTCCAGTGTGCGTTGCAGTGCTATATCCAGATAGTTGAGTGCCTCCTGTTGCTTGCCCGCCCGCTCATAGAACTCTGCTGCCTGTACCGGATATTCTTCGTCTTTTGTTTCCTGTTTGGTTAGTTCTGCATATACATTTGCGGCTTCGGTATAGCTGCCTGCTGCTACCAGCACTGTAGCAAAGGCTTCTTTATACCATTTATTGGCAGGGTCTAAGGCCATCGCTTTTTTGATACTGGCAGTAGCCAGCCCCGACTTTTTCTGGTCGGTGTATATTCTGGATAGCTCGTAGTGAGCTGCCGCAGATTCAGGTCTGCTCACAATAAACTGCTTCAGTAGTGCTTCGGCCTGCTCTATATCGTCGTGTTGCTTGGCTTTCAGTGCTTCAAAAAAATGCTCATCGGTTTTTGCTCTTCTGGCTTGTTCCGTTTCGGTTTCCTCAGTATCAGGGCGCTCAGCACTTCCTCCGGTTTCAGGTGTTATTTTTATTTCCTGGCCATACGATGACAGGGTAGTGGAAAATATTCCCATTAACAGAAGGCATATACAGACGGGTGTTTTCATATATGTGTAGAAAAATCGCCGATGCTCAATTCGGCTGGTTTTTCCATGTAAGTTACGTTTTTCCCCAACATGGATGCATCTATACGTGCATTTTTAACAATACTATCAGCCTGAACTATACTGTTGCTGATACGGGAGTCTTCTACAACTACTCCTTTCTCCAGAGATACCAGCGGGCCTATCACAGAGTTTTTCACTGTTACCCCTTCTCCGATAAAGCAGGGTGGTATGATTACTGAATGTATAATAGTTGCCGATGCAGCTATTAGCTGTTCTGTGTGCTGTTTTATGCTCAGTATGCGACCGTTAGTATATATTGTGGCATCTTTGTTGCCGCAGTCCAGCCACTCCTCTACCTGTCCGGTATAGAACTGTACATTGTTCTGCAGCATATGCTCCATAGCATCGGTCAGCTGGTACTCGCCTTTCAGCATTATGTTGTTGTCTATCAGGCGTTGCAGTTCTTTTTTCAAGCCTTCACCGTCTTTAAAGTAATACACACCAATAATGGCGAGGTCCGATACAAAATCTTTTGGCTTTTCTACAAAGGCTTCAATAGCTCCTGCCGCATTTAGTTTCACTACGCCAAATGCGCTTGGGTCTTCTACTTTCTGTGTCCATACTATTGCTTCCTTGCTGGTATCTATGCTGAACGTCGCCTTGAAGAGCGTATCTGCAAATGCAATAAAGACATTGCCTGCCAGCGTGTCGCCGGCACACAATATAGCATGGGCCGTACCCAGTGCCTGTTCCTGATAGCATATCTTACCTCTGGCACCAAGAGTTTCGGCTACCGAGCACAGGTGCTCTTCCACTTCCTTGCCAAATGCAGGGCTTATTATAAATGCTATCTCTTCTACTTTCTCGTTGCTGGTGGCTACTATATCTTCTACCAGCCTTTGTACTATTGGTTTTCCGGCTACGGGCAGCAGGGGTTTTGCTGTAGTGAGTGTGTGTGGGCGCATCCGCTTGCCCATACCTGCCATTGGAATTATTATGTTCATTTACGTTTTTTTAAGAATAATGTCAATCGTATGAAGTTACAAGCTTTTGTTACTAACTATTTTTAAAATCGTTTCTCTGCCTGCCGACGGCAGGTGATTAAACTAATTAATGTTTCACTTTTTTGGTCCTTAGTGGAAACGTTCTTTCCGCACAGCCCGTAACCTTTGCACGCCTAAATCAAGCTCATCTGCGTAGTCGCGTATTTGCGGTATAGCCTTTTGCTACTTGGTCCCTGAATGACCGAATCCACCTGCTCCTCTTGCTGTGTCATCCAGTGTATCAGTCTCTGTCCACGCTACTGTAGTATAGGCAGCTACCACCAGTTGCGCTATCCTTTCCCCATCCTCTATTATTTGTGGCTGATCAGATAGGTTGATGATACCAACCATTAACTCTCCCCTGTAGTCACTATCTATGGTGCCGGGGCTGTTTATTACGGTGAGTCCTCTTTTTATGGCCAGTCCGCTACGTGGGCGCACCTGCGCTTCGTAGCCTGTGGGTAGCGCCATGTATAACCCTGTTGGTATTACCCGTCGTTCCAGTGGTTTTAGTGTTACAGATTCCGGTAGCCAGGCACGTATGTCCATGCCGCTGCTTCCTGCGGTTTGGTAGGCAGGTGTCTGGTGTGGCGATTTATTAATTATTGCTACTTGTATCATTTTCGTATTGCAAATGTAACACCATTCTACTATAATTTGAATAAGCCAAAGGGTAGCATGGAGGGGGGATTGTTATTTGGATTCGGTAAATATTTCGCCGATGTATTTATGCTTATGCGAGCTTCCCCCACAGGGTACATACTACAACGATGCTATAGGGTGCAAGCACTATTATACAACAAGGAGCGATGACCCATCGCTCCTTGAATTTTTATTATTCATAAACCAGACCTTAATCATTGATTAGATCAAATAATGGTCAGTTAATTCTCTACCAGTCTCTGTTGCGGTGTTTGTGATAAGAGCGGTAATGCTTCTTATTCACGTAATGGCTTTTGTGGTGATACCGCTGCCATCTGCCCTGAAAACAGCTGCTGAGGTTGGCCATCAAAAAGAGTAAAATAAGGACCCTGAGAAATTTAATCTTCATAACTAGGCTATCTTGAACTGTTTGTTTTTTATAAAATTTGCAGCTAATATCGGCATTTTTTCCGCATTTTCTCAATTCCTGCCAATCTTTGTAGCTTTTTTCTTCTGATAGACCTTATTTACTTTTTTTCTTAGTCATGCTTTTCAGTTTCCGGTTAAACTCCGACGCACATGGGCTATACTCAACATCAAATTTCCTAGATTGGTATTTGTACGGATTTTTGTTGTTCTTTTTTCTGAAATTGAAAAAGTCATGATCCAGCCGGTACAGATACGATAGCTGCCTTAGCTTGTAGTCGTTTATTATTAGTCCCTTGCCATTGGGGTTACCGCCTTCCTGTGCGGCACGCGTGGTATCCCATCTGCCGTGCTTTTTTGTTTGCCATGCAGGATATCCATAGTATACTATCATGTAGTTATTGCCGGTATCTTTTATCACGATATTGCTAGCCGGCCCAAGCGATGCATCCAGTAATACACCTTCAAACTTTCCTGCCATTACCGCATCAAAGTTGGTATCAGCGTAATAGTATACCGGACAGTAATTGAAATGGTCTTTGAAGTCGCGAATCATGGCAGTTGCTGCGCCCGATACGTCTTTTCTGAAGAGTTCCAGGTCTTCATACTTCTTTGCTTTTATCAGTGCGTTCGTCCTGTTTCTCTCTGCTTTCAACTGTACCAAAACGGCCAAAGGACCCTTTTTCATATTTTTTTCCTGACTGCTCGCAGTAAGGGAAAAATACATACAAATAACAACAGAAAATATTACTGTTACATACCTTTTGGTCATAGTGGCAAAGTTAGTGAACATTATTTCAGTTTGCTTTTTGTTTCCTTTTCTCAAACGCTAAATTCTCTTGGTTTGCGCCGGTAAAAATCGCCAAATTCATGTATCGAAATCAATATGTATTCTTTTTCAACGTTGCTACATAATAGAGTTTCTATAGATATTTGGAATCAGGTGCACTCCGCATGGTTTGCAATAATTTATGACCCTTTGGGTCTTTGTGGGGTATATATGATTGCATCTTAATGGTATTTGGCTCGTATTGCCAGTTTTTTTGGAAAGGAACTGTGCGAAATATTGCTTTACTTACAAAGAATCTATTAATTTTATGCCTTGACCAATAAGGTTTACTATATTGCTGTCTGTATTTGGTGTTTTTGAGGGCGTTTGTCCAGGATTACTTCAGCTACTGACATTAAAACTATAACACAACAAACAATGAAACAAAACAAAGCGATTGTAATTACGGTAATCCTTACCCTGCTGTCATTCGGTACTATTATTTATACTTCTTGCAGAAAAGACCGTTGCAAAAACCTGAATTGTCAGAACGGAGGTACCTGCAACGATGGTTTTTGTATATGCCCCACCGGTTTTACAGGCACTTATTGCCAGATAGCCAATGTATCTACCATCGCTCTGCGCAACGAAACATTTACTCCCGTAAAACTAACGGTAAATGGCACAGATTACACAGTTGATTCGGGTGATATCATTACGTTCACAGGTGGTTACGGCGACTCGCTCAAAGGTTTCGGAACAACCCATGGAATTTATGGTGTTAACGTTAGCATACCAGCCTTCAAACTTGTTTTCCCGGCCAGAGGCACTGCTACTCACGACCTGGATGTAGACTCCACTTACTTCTTTCTTATGGCTACCAACACCAGCACAGTGCCATATATCACACAGGTGCATGTAAACTACAAACAGCCAGACTCTACCCTCGACATTGCCACCATCCCAAACAATGGTGTAACGCACCATATTGGCTATTACAAAGCCTTTGTCAACACCAGAGTAAGGCTCGAAAAAACACCATTGGTATGGTCTTTCAACTCATTGGGTCTTGCCCCAATGAAGAAGAACCAATCTTACAACGCTGTAGCACCATAAGTGATGTTGTCAAAATAATACCGGACAGACAATTACCATTGGTCCGTACATAGAATTTTGATTGTCGTATAAAGTCATAAAGACAAAAAAATAGCAATGAAGGCTTGTACCTCCATTGCTATTTTTCTTTATAAAATCCTATAGGTTATTCTATTGCTGCATTAAAATACGTCAGAGCGTTCAGGTTAGTAACAGGGGCAGAATTCAATATTTCACTTCACTTATCCCCAAATTCCCAATTCCAAATTCGCAATTCCTCAAAAAAACTACTCCAGCTTCAGCACTGCCAGGAAGGCCTCCTGCGGCACATCCACACTACCTATCTGGCGCATACGCTTCTTACCTTCTTTCTGTTTTTCCAGCAGCTTGCGTTTACGGCTTATATCACCACCATAACACTTGGCAGTTACATCCTTGCGCATAGCGCTTATTGTTTCACGGGCTATAATCTTGGCACCTATTGCTGCCTGTATGGCTATCACAAACTGTTGCTTGGGCAGCAGGTCCTTTAGCTTGCTGCACAGCTTACGGCCAAAGTCTGTAGCACGGCTACGGTGTATCAGTGCACTCAGTGCATCTACCTGGTCGCCGTTCAGCAGTATATCCATCTTGGCTATATCGCTCTCGCGGTAGTCCAGCGGGTTGTAGTCAAATGAGGCATAACCACGCGTACACGATTTCAGCTTATCATAAAAATCAAATACGATTTCCGTCAGCGGCATCTCAAATATCAGTTCTACCCTTGTAGGTGTCAGGTAGTGCTGGTTGATGAGCAATCCACGCTTGCCCAGACACAGGCTCATGATATTGCCTATATAGTCGGGTAGGGTGATGATCTGTGCGCGGATAAAAGGCTCCTCTATACGATCTATACTGCTTGGCTCCGGCATTTCGCTCGGGTTATTCACTATGATCATCTTTTCCTTATCGCGGGTTTTGTAAGCCCGGAAGCTTACGTTGGGCACGGTAGTGATCACCGTCTGGTTAAACTCACGCTCCAGCCGCTCCTGTATGATCTCCATATGCAGCATACCCAGGAAGCCACAGCGGAAACCAAAGCCCAGTGCCTGAGATGTTTCCGGCTCAAAGGTGAGCGAGGCATCATTGAGCTGCAGTTTTTCCATACAGTCACGCAGGTCTTCAAAGTCGTCTGTCTCTACCGGGAAGATACCGGCGAATACCATGGGCTTCACATCCTGAAAACCACGTACGATATCAGTAGTTGGGTTGGCAATAGTGGTTATGGTATCACCTACCTTAACCTCACGGGCATTCTTGATACCCGTAATGATGTAGCCCACATCGCCTACGCTCACCTCCTGCTTGGGGGTCAGGGTCAGCTTCATGATGCCCACCTCATCGGCGGTATAGTCTGCGTCTGTATGTATGAATTTGATTTTATCACCTTTCCTGATAGTGCCGTTGAACACCCGGAAGTAGGCTATGATACCACGAAAAGAGTTGAACACACTATCAAATATAACCGCCTGTAGCGGTGCATTAGGGTCGCCCTTGGGTGCTGGTATGCGGTCTATTACCGCAGTCAGTATTTCTTCTATGCCTATACCGCTCTTGCCACTGGCCAATATTATATCCTCAGGCTTACAGCCTATCAGATCCACTATCTGGTCGGTCACCTCTGGTATCATGGCGCCATCCATGTCTATCTTGTTGATGACCGGTATTATCTCCAGGTCATTCTCCAGTGCCAGGTACAGATTGCTGATGGTTTGTGCCTGTATTCCCTGGCTGGCATCTACCAGCAGCAGCGCACCCTCACACGCAGCCAGCGCACGACTCACCTCGTAGCTAAAGTCTACGTGGCCGGGCGTATCTATCAGGTTCAGCGTATACTTTGTACCCTTCCATTCATAGTTTATCTGAATGGCGTGGCTTTTTATGGTAATACCCTTTTCACGCTCCAGGTCCATATCATCCAGTACCTGCGCCTGCATGTCGCGGCTCGATATGGTTTTAGTGAATTCCAGAAGTCGGTCGGCCAGGGTACTTTTACCATGGTCTATATGTGCTATGATACAGAAATTGCGAATGTTTTGCATATAAAATTACGAGGTGCAAAGGTACTTAATTTTAATGTGCAAAAGCGGGGGTAATGAGACAATTCGGCAATTTGGTAATGAGACAGTATGGGATTTTGGGAATAGCTGTAGAACAAAGCGTTACAAACGGTAAACGGTTACATCCTCGTTGCAAACGAGGACGAGTGGGGTTTCGAGCTCAATACAGGACGGCAGCCATCCGGAATAAAAACCTTTGTATCTTGGCTGATGCGGCGTAAAACACTGAGGCGCCAGACATGCACAATTTGAACCATTATGAACAACACAATCGCTGCCGCCTTTGGCAACATAGATATCTACGTTTTCGACCAACTGCTGAAGGGGACTTTTGACCATTGCAGAACGGTACTTGACGCCGGTTGTGGTGGCGGCAGGAATATTCATTATTTCCTGAAAAACGGCTATGAGGTGAGTGGAATAGATGCAGATGCCAACGCTATAGAACAGGCGAAGGCCTTGTCCGGGCAATTGGCACCAAACAACCTGACCGCTAATTTTGTTGTGGGTAGGGTAGAAGATATGCCTTTTGAGGCTGCCACATTTGACCTGGTTATTTGCAGTGCGGTGCTGCACTTTGCAAGGGATACCGACCATTTTGAGCAGATGCTGCAAGCCTTGTGGCGGGTACTGAGGCCGGGTGGCTATCTGTTTGTGCGCCTGGCCTCTGATATCGGCATCGAAGAACTGGTGCAATCGATTGGCAATGGCCGGTATTTATTGCCGGACGGCACTGAACGTTATCTGGTAAATCAGCAGGTGCTGGTAGGTTACACTCGGGCACTGGGTGCCGAGTTGTATGAACCTATAAAGACAACCAACGTAAGCAATCTGCGCTGTATGACCACCTGGTGCCTGAGGAAAAAACAGGAGTAAATGTACCGGGGTCAAAGCTGACACGGAAGGATACCCATGTCGGGCATAGGTCCACGTACGGCAGCCTCGGTAGCCAGTTTCCGACCGGTATTATTATATCCTCACCCTCCCTTCGCCCTGGGTTTACATCTCCTTGATAGCCTTCTCGAATTGTGTATTGGTGATGCCCAGTGTTTTCAGCTTGGTAGCAATATGGTCCACTGGGGTATCCTTGTCTTTTCCCCTAAATATTACAGGTCTCATCAGCCTGCCTCGTGGGTGTTCGTCAGGGTAATTCCAAATATCATGGTCACCCTTAGTACGAACATACACCAATCCCAGACTTTTTAGGAATTTGATAAACAGCTATGTTGGAACCTGGCGGATACCCATTAGCAGATCGGTAGGGAAACTTTCTGGTCAAAGGAATGGAGTTTTTGCGCTTTTAGTAATTCAAGCGGTACATGCACTTCATCTGGTTGCACATAGCCTTGGCGCAGGTTCCACCCACAGGCTACAAGATTTTGCTCCAATGTGCCGTTCTCAGCGCAGTAATCTAAAAATATTTCCAATGCCTCATTGAATGATGCCGTAGCCTCTTTTTCAGTTCTGCCGTAAGATGATAGTTCCAATGCAGGACAATAGGCCATAATGTAGTCACCTTGCATATACAGCATGACGGTTACTACAGATGATACAAATTTGGGTAGCTTTATTTTTGCAACACTCATGAGCTTAAAGCAGTTACTGTTTTCAAAGTTAAGGAATTATCCTTATCAGAATATCGCAAAGCCATCCACTGTTTCCCGCTATTTCACCTACGCCAGCCACGGTAGCCAGTTTCCGACCGGCATTGTCACTACATCACCATCTACTCGATATTCCACAAAAAATCATACATTCGTTTATGAAAAATATCATAGCCACATCCTTACTTCTCGTTGCAATATTTGTTTCATTGGCAGGCTGCAAAAAACACAATAACATACCTCCCGATCTTACCCCTGCCAACGAAATCCCCACTTATCAGTTGTATTATGTGTATTTCTTCAAAACCAAAAATTCTACCGAAGTATCAGGTTTTCTCAACTTAAGAAACGAACATGGTTCCTCACTTATCCTTGGCAATGACAGCCTTTTGAAAGTAAATGGAATAAACAACTATTCATACTATCGCTGGCAATTTGACAGCATACAAGATGTGCGAATTGAGTATCGCCGAAAAGACTCATTATTTACAAATACGGTGTTAGTAACAGAAATAGGTGATATTGCTTTCTCATCTGCCACGCCAAAAGAAATCTATAGAAACGCCACAACAGATTTTACCTGGGACGGACCTCCCATCGAAGCTAATGAAGAGGTCTCTTTAACTTTTAGCCGCTCATATGGAAATACTACTATACAGCGTTCAATTGCCTTAGATGGAAATAATATTACACTTCTACCACGTTCGTTTGAACCTGATACGGATCCCGGTCTATATAAAATGAGACTTACCAGGATAAAAAGACGACCTCTTGAGCAGCAGGACAATAATGCCGGTGGACGAATATCTATAATTTTAGAAACGGAAACAGAGGTGATACTGAAATAGAAAATCATACCTTTATCACTCATTCCAATACCAACAACAATGGCTACAGTAAATGTCTACCTTACCTTTAAAGGTAACTGCGAAGAAGCATTCGATTTTTACAAATCAGTTTTCGGCGGAGAGTTCCCTTATGTAGGCCGCTTCAAAGATATGCCACCATCCGAAGAGAGCGGAAGTACCATGCCTGCCGAATTTGGAAACCGTATAATGCATATATCGCTACCTATAGGCGGTGGCACCGCCATAATGGGCAGCGATACCGGCGGTGAATGGGCTGCACATTACCAGCCGGGCAACAACTTCTCCATCTCCATTAATGCAGATAGCAAGGAAGAAGCTGACCGTATCTTCAACGGACTTTCGACTGGTGGAAATGTAACCATGCCTATGAACAAAACTTTCTGGGGCGACTACTTCGGTATGTGGACCGATAAGTTCGGCATCAACTGGATGATGAGCTTCAACGAAAACCAACAGAAATAATAAAGCATATTGGAAGCCAGGTAAGGTAATTCCACCCCTATGCATATAAATAGACATGGATTTGACAACTTTTTTCTAAGTTGTCAAATCTTTTTCCGGCACAAAAAAATCAGGAGCAACACACTAATAAAGTGCACCACTCCTGATTGTACTTTGTTGGTATAGCATGAAAAACGGTGGGCAGTTTTCATAGTGATAGGTGAACTGTTAGTTCACTTATTTGTAATAGTAGTTATCACATCTCGCCCACCTGTTTTTCCTGCTGTTATTGCCAACCTGCAACATCCATTTTTTACATGGAGCCACATTTATTACTGCACATTGTCCTTAGCTAAATCAGAAAATGCATTGCCCAATTCGTCCATGTCACGGTTAAACTCTATTCTGAAGTTTTCCCAGTTTTCTTTGCTGCCTGCTTTATAGTTGTCCAGCTTCACTTTAATTTCAGCATTCTTCCTGTCCAGGTCGTCAATTCGCCTGTTGTAGTCTTCGCGCGCAGCAGCTTTTCTCTCGTTTGCTTTTGACCTCATTTCGGCTATTCGTGTGTTATTCTCATTCGTTCGCTGAGCTATTTCAGTTCTGTAATTATCCACTTCTTTTACATAATCCTGATTGGCATTATCAAGATCATCGTGTGCTTCAGCTACATTTTCAGCAGCGTTCTCTACTTTCTCTTCAGGGCTGTTACAGCTTGTCAGGGCTGTTCCTGCAAACAGGAATACGGTAGCAGATATTATTGCAATTGCTTTTTTCATGAGTGTGTGTTTTTAGTATGAAAATAATTTAATCATTTTTTCTAAGCTTTTATATCCGGGCGCTTGTCCGGGGTTCCAGGTTCCTCTATGGGTGTCGTTGGCTTTTTCTCAGGTATTGCAGGGTCCACCTCCGGCGGCGTAGCAGGTAGGTTTGGGTTTTTCGTGTCATCCGATTTTTTATCATCATCCTTCACATTACCCTGCTGCCTGGCGGCAATATTTTGTCTGTGTATCTGAAAACCTATGGTGCCCGCTACAGCGGTTTCATTCTGCTCAGTTTTGTTTGGACCATTTTGATGGCCCTCTTCCCGACTTTGTTCTACTTGCATTTTCATAGGTTTAAGATTTCAGGTTTTCGTTATTTACGATATCGGCATTTTATTCGTACCTAGTCATTACTGCCTGCATCAGAAATTATTTTATGAATCTCTTCCTTGGTCTTTCCCAGCTTTTGCTGCAACTTGCCCAGCAGCTCATCTTCCTTGCCTTCTACCAGTAGCAAATCATCGTCAGTTAACGTTGCATACTTCTGCTTGATTTTGCCCTTCAGTTCTTTCCAGTTACCCTTTAACTCTGTCAGATTTGCCATGATTTGTTTTTTTAATTGGTGAGTGTATTATTTACTTGGTAAAGGTAAATCGACGCTTCCTGCACTATGTTACATTATTCATCAATTGATTTTCATAATTCTCACATTTGCGCTCGGTAGCGGCTGTTGCTGCATAAAAGGGTGAGCAAGGTTTATCAGGCATGTTCCGTCTAAATGCTGAATGTCAGACGCAAATTGAGCAGAACAAAATGGGGTAATAGTAGCTCATACTCATCTACCTTAATTCATGCAGCATATTTTCGGTCCGGACAATGAATTCGATTTAATGTATCTTGCCTTCACCAATAAACAAAATGGCAATACTAAAAGAAGCATTATACCAACTTTGCAGTACCTATATCAGCAACAGAGAGGCGGATATAAAAAAAGTGATTGCCGAAGCACAGGATGCCGCGGCCGGCGAAACTAAAAGTAGTGCCGGTGATAAATATGAAACCGGCCGGGAGGTGATGCAGCAAGAGATAAACCTGAATCTCACACGGCTTAACGAATTGCAGAAACTAAGAACAACACTCGACCACATTTCGCCTACACAACTAGGCTCTGTTGCAGTTCCTGGTTCAGTAGTCTATACCAATAACGGTAATTTTTACATTTCCATCAGTGCAGGACCACTTCTAGTAGATGGCACTGTTTTTTATGCCATATCTGCGGCATCACCTATAGGCGCTAATATGGTAGGTAAGCAGGGAGGATATTCGTTCGATATGAACGGCAAACAATTTCAAATACAAGAAGTTATCTGAATAAGATTATGCAAATTCAATGTTTCTAAAGCTTTTTTTACATCATCAAATCAACTTGTTTTATTTTTTATGGATAATAGGAACACTTACGATATCTATCTCATAGACCCTATTGCCGGTAAATTGGTGATCATTTGTGCTGTAAGGAAGTCTTATTCATAATATTTATACGTTCTTAACGTTTTAATTTTCTGATATAATTATTGAATACACGTTTCATATGCTACTATCTACACAAAAAGGTGATTTGTTCATTATAATACTATTCGCACTAACCTTCGTGGTTCTGCTTATAGCCGGTATTAAGCTTACCAAATGGCTATATAAATACCTTACTAAAGATTAATGAGCATATCATTTTCATCTATTACTTCACAGCCGGGCCAACTGTAAGGATATTCGTTAAATCTAAACGACATAGATTTTTTAATACATGAAGTTGTCAGAGCTCCTATGACAATAAGGAATATTACTCTATTTTTACGCTTTTACCGAAACCTATATGGTTTCCTTCTTTATATTACTAAGCAACATACAATAAATGCTCCTTGGTCTGATTCAACCCAATAAGTACAATGAAAAATACGTAGCCGTATTTGGATGGCTTATAGTGTTTATAACAATTCTGGCTACCTATCAGACCCGCACACTGCTCAGCCCCGATGCCGGCGATGAGCTTTATTATGTCATGGAAGCAGATTACCTGACAAAGTATGGTTTCATGCAGTCTTTAGCACAAGGCACTTCTTTTGTCTATACTGTGCTGGTGGTTTTATTTACGAAGTTATTCTTCACCACTGGTTTAATAGCGGCCAGAATACTATCTGTAGTGAGCTTTTTGGTTTGCTGCGTGCTTTTGCTACGTTGTCTCAGGTATTTTCCGCTCGTTACCCATGTGGATAGATACCTGTGTCTGTCGTTTTTTGCAATATCGTGTAATGGTTGGTTGTTTGTGGCACTGGCAGATATTGTGGGAATGGTCTTTTTTCTGGCAGGTTTTCTATTGATACTCAGATCCCAAAGACTATACATTATAGCACTGGCAGGTGTGTTGTTTTTTATGGGCTTTGCCTGCAAGCCGGTAGCGCTACTGCTGATTCCGGGTATTGCTGGTTTTTTATTCTTCAGAAACATTAAGAATGAAAAATGGCGAAATGTAATAAAGGCAGCAGTGCTGTCAGTTTCATTTCTGGCGTCCTTTGCTATTTATCATTTGCCTGGCTACAATATGTACCATAAGCTCATGCTCGAAGACAAATCACACAACTATCGTGGCAAAGAGCGTGTAGCCACACTGCCGGGCAGGAGGGAGCTCGAGATGTATTATCTTACTGTTCCGCACAAGCACAGTACGGTATTTTCTATCACAGTAGGAGATGTAAATGATTACATACGCCAGCACCCTGAGGTAAACCTCAACTGTAGCTATGCCGATATTATAACCAGGTATACCGGTATATGGGTGAGGAACGGAATGCATAGCTTATTTTTTATACTTACCTACACCATACAGAGTGGGTTCTTTTTTACAAAATGGACGGTTATTAATAAGTTTATTGGTAGTTTTTTTATTATTCACATACTTACTCTGCTGCTCTATTCAGCTATTTGTCTGGCCCTGAGGCAATACATTAGGGAGAGTCTGCTCTACTTCCTAATCCCGTTTTCTTTTGCGGTCATACTGGCATTTTACGCATTGGGGCATTACGAAAGCAACTGGCTGCTGCTTTGCACTCCTTTTTTAGCATTGCCAGTGGTAAAGTTTCTTACTAAGTATGCCAACATATACCTGCTGCTGACACTGCAGTTATTGTATATAGTTACTGGGATGTAACAGTTTCTGTGTTTTACAACCACTGAAAAGGACACCGATATCGCAATACCAAAAAACACCCCGCGGCAAAGCGAATGAGTGCGACAACCAAACATCAGAGTAGTTATTGCGCCCGCGAAATTTTTCAAGATTGCAGGTGCAATCCCACGGTGAAAAAATTAACCCCAAAGTTATAACACTTTCAAATCACAGTTATAGCGGCTACGGCTACTTACCACATCTAGTCGTACCAGACACTCACTACTAAAAGAAGTACTTCTCTTCCTGAATGAGCTTTATGGCTATTCGCCGTCTGGCTTCTTTAGTATTGAAATTATCCGCCTTTGTAAAGCGCTTGATACCCAGCAACATCATGCGTTGGGTATCGCCCTCGGCAAATGCATTTACCGCAGCTTTGCCATCATGGTTGATGCGGTCTGCCGCATCGTAGATGAATGTGCGGGCAATATCCATAGCAATAGTCGCATCAGGGTGCTTGTTTTCAGTCATTTTCATTGCCCGAAGCAATACACTCTCTGCCTGAAAGGTGTCAATAGCCATATCTGCCAGGTTCATCAGTATTTCCTGTTCCTGTTCCAGCTGCATCATCAGTTGCTGTGCTGCTGCACCGGCACACATCAATATAGCTTTTTTGAAGTTGGCTATCACTTTTAGCTCTGCGGCAAATGGGGTATCATCTGTGCCGAAATCAGGTATGCTCATGAGCTCCTGCTGCACTGCCATAGCAGGTGCCATCAGGTTGATCCGACCTTTCATAGCCCGCTTCAGATACATATCCATTATCAGTAGCCTGTTTATTTCATTCGTGCCTTCGAAGATGCGGTTTATGCGGCTATCGCGGTAGGCGCGGGATATGTTGTATTCGTCAGAAAACCCGTTACCGCCATGTATCTGCACGCCCTCATCTACCACATAGTCGAGGGCCTCGGAGCCCAGCACTTTTAGCATGGCACATTCTATGGCATACTCTTCGGCAGCACCCAGTAGTGCATCTGTTTTACCTGCTGCGTGTAGCTCGCTTTCTTTATTATCTATCCAGCTTGCAGTGCGGTACAGGCAGGTGTCAGCTGCAAACACCCGAATTGCCATTTCGGCCAGCTTGTGCTGTATAGCGCCAAAGTTTGCTATAGGAGTCTTAAACTGTTCACGTGTCTTTGCATATTTTACAGAGGTAGCTAACGCACGCTTGGCACCCCCCATAGCGGCTGCACAAAGTTTCAGTCTGCCTATGTTCAGTATATTGAAGGCTATAATATGACCCTTGCCTATCTCTCCCAGCAGGTTGCCGGCAGGTACTACGCAGTCCTCAAAGAATAACTGACGGGTGCTGCTGCCCTTTATTCCCATTTTGTGTTCTTCTGCACCAAATGACAATCCGGGCGTGTTTCGCTCTACTATAAAGGCACTGAATTTATCGCCACCCACTTTTGCAAACACGGTAAATACATCTGCAAAGCCGCCGTTGGTAATCCATATTTTTTGTCCGTTTATGGCAAAGCTACTGCCATCGGCAGAGAGTGTTGCCGTTGTTTTAGCCGCCAGCGCATCTGAGCCGGAGCCGGGCTCTGTAAGGGCATACGCACCTTTCATTTCTCCGGTTGCCAGCTTGGGGATGTACTTGTCTTTCTGAGCATCTGTACCGAAGTAGAGAATGGGTAAAGAGCCTATACCATTGTGTGCTGCCATGGCTACGGCAAACGAATGTCCGCCACCCAGTACTTCATTGACCAGTGTGGCAGTTACAAAATCCTTGCCCAGTCCGCCATACTGCTCAGGGAAGGCTGCGCCCAGTAAGCCCAATGCACCAGCTTTATCGAGCAGGGTAGGCATGATATCGTCTTTCTGAAGGTCTATATCTACCAGATGCGGTATTACTTCCTTTTCCAGAAACTCATCGCACATCTGAACAATCATCCGGTGCTCATCCGTAAAATCTTCATTGGTAAAAATATTTGACGGATTGGATGGCTGAATGAGGAATGAGCCTCCTGCAATTGATGTCTGCGTTCCCATAGCAATGTTTTTATAAAGCTACTTAGAAAAATGGAAAACAGCTCGTTAAAATTCAGTCATCCTTGGGCAAAAAAATACCTCTCCATTTTCCTGCGTTGCCGGCCGCAAAAAGATTATGGAGAGGTAGGAAAGATTGATAGATAGAAATTACCTATTGTGAGTCTTTTCGCATCATTTGGGATCCAGTGCTTTTTTGATCCGGTCTGATACATCCTGCAGATGATACTTGCTCATGCGGTCTGCAGTGCTGCCAGTAGCAGCATCTACCTGCCTTTTGAGTGCTATCAGTTGCCCACGGGCAACTGATACAGCATCCGTATTCCATGTGTTGTTTATGGTAGCTTGTGCGGCTGGTCCGGGTGTTATAACTGCTGGATTAATGATTTTCGATAAAGCATCTATGTATGCCTTCTGCAAATTGCGGCGATTACCATCAATCGCCTTGTGTGCAGCAAGCTCACTCCAGATGCCGTTTTTCAGGTCATCCATCATTACATCCACTGTATATACATTTTTGGCACCAAAGCGGTTCGCAGACACAGCCATCCTGTTGAGGCGCCCTACAGAAAGCAGACTGTTCAGCACATTTACCTGCACAGTACTTATCTGATCTACAGATACCGGATTGTTTATTTTATTGAGTATGGTTTTGTTCAGCAGCCATTCAGGTGTTTCAAAAAGTTGTTTGTTCAGAAACGCCAATGCTTCCTTCTGTTTGGCAATAGGGGTTGGTTCGTATACATCTTCACCTTCCTGCTCCACACTCTTTGGTGTCTCGTACACACCACCTACGTTTTTGAGTACATGCCCCATGTACCGGTTGTATTGAGATACTACCGCCAAATACATGGTCTCCAGGTTTTCATACTTATCGGCTTCTTCCCTTGTCCACTCCGGTAGTTTTGGTACTATCCTTTTCAGATTCATTATACCATACTCACTCGCACGAACATTATTGTCACTCAGGTCTTCTGTTTGCGAGCGGGGGTCAAATGGATTGGACTCTGTACCGAACCATAACCTCGGATTAGCCTTCAGACTGTCTGTTACCCACTTGTTTACAATCTTTTTGTCTTCCGTTTCATCCTTTGCAAAAGAGGCTTTGTAGCCCCACTCAATCGCCCATTTGTCATAGTCACCTATGCGTGGAAACATGCCTGCATCACCAATGGCATCCCCGGGCTGAGCCACATAGTTGAACCGGGCATAGTCCATGATAGAAGCAGTGTGCCCATGTGCCTCAACCCATGCTTTATCGCGCAACTTCTCTACCGGTGTGCGGCTGCTGCTGCCCATATTGTGGCGTAGCCCCAGCGTGTGGCCCACCTCGTGAGACGATACAAAACGTATCAGTTGCCCCATCAGTTCATCGTCGAAGACCATGCTGCGGGCTCTGGAGTCTACCGCAGCTGCCTGCACAAAATACCAGTCGTGTACCAGCTTCATCACATTGTGATACCAGCCTATGTGGCTTTCTATTATCTCTCCGCTGCGGGGGTCGTGCACATTGGGGCCATAAGCATTTGGCACATCAGACGGCAGGTAACGAACCACTGAATAGCGCGCGTCCTCAAGGTTGAGTGTAGAGTCCTGATAATCCCAATCCTTACCCATTATCGCATTCTTGTATCCTGCACGTTCAAAGGCAACCTGCCAGTCGTTGATACCCTGTATCAGGTAACGGCGCCATTTTTTTGGAGTAGCGGGGTCTATATAGTATACTATCGGCTTTTTAGGCTCTACCAGTTCGCCTCTTTTCCACTTTTCAATGTCCGCATCTTTTGGTTCCAGACGCCATCTTACTGCAAATATCTGATCTTCTACTTTTTGTTGTTTATCATCAAAAACTTCATAGTCGTCGGCAAAGTAACCTACACGTGTGTCGTATAGGCGTTTTGCCATCGGTACTTTGGGGAGCAGCACAAAGGAGTTGTTCATCTCCATTGTTACGGCACCTGCCCCAAAGGCAGCAGGAAGTGTAACAGAAGGAAAAGGTCCCTGTGACCCTTGAGGACCAAACTGGGGGGTAGAGGTAAATGTGCGCACTACCTTTACCTCTGTATTGATAGGGTAAGTACTGATAGAAGAAATGTAAGATCGGTCAGCTATTTGCCCTGAAAGGTTGAATCTGCGCTTGGTAGCAGGCCCCAGGCTTACAGGCTGATTATCGCCCTTGAAGAAATCACTGACATCTATAACTACGGAGCCAGAGTCCTTACCAAACGCCTTTATATCAAACGCCTCGGCAATAGGGTGCATATTGGAATTGCTAACTGCCTTAAATATTTCGGTAGTAGAGTCAGCAACGCTGATGGTAGTTACAACCCTCAGAAACAACTTATTGTTAGGTCCTTTTTCCCACATTACAGATTTTCGACCTTCCATTTCGCCGGCATAAATGCCACCTCCACCAGCCACCTTGCTGTAGCGGGTAGTAACTATCATTTCGCGCATGAGCAGTGAGTCGGGGATTTCGAAAAACCACTTATCATCCACTTTGTGTATTGTAAAAAGACCTTGCTTTGTAACCGCTTTGTCGGTTATTACTTTATTGTAAGGCTTTGGTCCTTTTTTTGAGCTGGCTGTGTCTGTTTTTGCAGCAGCTGGCGCACCAGCAATAGCGCCTGATTTGTCATCTTTTTTCTTGTTTTTCTTATTTTTTGCAACTGCCGTAAGCGACAGGCACATCAAAACAAACACTAATTTTCTCATTACGTTATGTAGTTTGGGTTGTAAAGTAATGAGGATAGGTGACTTTATCAAAAAGCAATCGAAAAGTACCGTTGAAAATCACCCGGGATTTTAGAATAACGGCATATTGGCATCAAGACAATAAATATTTACCTGTTTTACAGTATAATGTAAATAATTATATTTTACCGGGATTTGCCCTCAATACGACTATCAGTGCACAGTCCAGCCCAGTAGCAGCCAGCCTACCACAATGAGTGGGGCAGGTACTTTGGTATAGTTGAGCAGGCAGAATGTTATAATAACCACCACCAGATTGCTCCACTCAAAAGCGAGTGATTGGTCGAAGGCTATGGAGCGAAAAAGGAAGATCCCGGATGCCCATATAATACCAACTATTGCAGAGTTGATTCCCTCCAATGCACGGAAGATGACTACATGATGTTTCAGGTTTTCGTAAATAGGGAACAGAAAAAAGAGCAGCAGCGTGCTGGGTAAAAACACGGCAAACGTCGCTACCAGGCAACCCACTATCTGCCACAGGCCTCCGTACTGACTCATGGCCATACCACCTACAAATGAACAAATAGAAAATACCGGACCCGGCAATGCCTGCACCAGTCCGAAGCCGGTGAGTAACTGACCTGATGTAAGCAACTGTGTGCTGGTACGGCTTACAAACTGGTAATACATCATAGGTAGCAGCGCCTGACCACCACCAAAAACTATGGCACCAAAGCGGTAGAAATTCTCAAATAGATTGTAAATGCGGCCATGGTGCCAGTTGTCTGTACGAGCAAGCTCACTGACCACACCCGCAATAATGAAAATAGCACCGAACGCCCAGAGATGTACCCACTTTATACGCTTGGGTTTATGAAGTGGTGTAGGTATGCGGTTGTCGCTGAAATTGCTGATAAAACCTGATGCTACCAGCAGGGCAGGGAATACCCAGGGCGAATTGATGAACAAAGTGGCTATAAGACTACCAACCATTATGCTGGCTGTGGCAGTATGCTTGATACTCTTCTGCATCATACGAGATGCAGCAAAAAAAACAAAGCCTACCGACATGGGTTGTATGTATGAAAAGAGGTTGAGCGGCAACATTTTATTGCCATGTGCCACACCTACGTTGAACCTGTATATGAGAAACGAAAATAGTCCCATTATAAACGCAGCCGGGAATACCCATAACAACAATGTAACAATGGCCAAAGGAATACCTCCCCGCTTCAATGCTATGAGCATCACTGTTTGGGTAGACGATGGCCCGGGCAACATCTGGCAAAATGCATTGTATTCCAGCAATTCATCTTCTGTAAGGTCTTTGCGCTTCTGCACAAAGGTCTTTACCATCATACCCATATGCCCCTGCGGACCACCAAAAGCAGTAAGAGAATAGGTAAGCACCGCCTTCAGAAATGGTATATGCCGCAATAGCGCCATCCTCAGTATTTGGAAATGAAGGTAATAAAATATTCAAGCAAAGAAAAATTGCCCTGTTTTTTGAAGTTAAATCCACAAAAATGGAATGATAGTAAATCGCATAAGTGTGTTCCTTTTATGTTTTATTAGTGTATTTTTTTCATAAACAGATTACGGTCAATAATTGCCAAAGAAGATTTCTGTGGAGTTGCAAAGGATAATAATCGTCAATTAGCTATATTTATGTATTTTAAATTTATTTGAGAAGTACCATAATAATAGACGCTAAGGCATATTTGTTCAAAGTATAACCAAAACAAATTACCGAGATGCACATAAAATCGGTAAATTTGCGACCCGTAAAGCAAACAATATTTTAAGATGATTGATATTAAAGTACCGGCAGTAGGCGAATCAATAAGTGAGGTAACACTAATAAAATGGTTGAAGAAGGATGGTGAGTATGTGAACAGGGATGAGCTATTGTGTGAACTGGAGTCGGAGAAAGCAACGTTTGAACTGAATGCCGAGCAGGCAGGCATATTGCATATAAAGGCTCAGGAAGGAGTAACGCTGAATATAGGCGACCTTGCCTGTAGTATAGATGAGACAGCACCAGCGCCTGCCGGTTTAGCTGCAGCGCCCGAAAAGCCTAAAGAAGAAGCGCCAAAGGCAAAAGAAGAAAAAAGTGCAGCTATCCCGGCTGCAGCTACAGATGCTAAGGCTACACCTGTGGCCCAGGCTATAATGGCAGATAAGCAGGTGAAGCCAACTGAAGTGAAAGGTACTGGCTCCAAGGGCAGGATCATGAAACAGGATGTTCTGGAGGCAATAGCTCATCCGGGCAGAAAGGGAGGTGATGCTGCATTTAGCAGAGAAGACAGGAAAGAAAAAATGAGCAATCTGCGCAAAACAGTATCGCGCAGGCTGGTAGAAGCCAAGAACAGCACGGCAATGCTCACCACCTTTAACGAGGTAGACATGACCCGTATCATGGAGATACGCAAGTTATATAAAGATACCTTCAAGGAGTCTCATGGTGTGAATCTGGGCTTTATGTCGTTCTTTACCAAAGCTTGCTGCACTGCACTACAGGAGTGGCCGGCAGTAAATTCTTATGTGGATGGCGATTCGCTGATATATCACGATTATTGCGACATATCTATAGCAGTATCTGCACCTAAGGGGCTGGTAGTGCCGATTATACGCAATGCGGAGAGCATGAGTATGGCTGATATAGAAAAGAGGGTAGTGGAGCTGGCAAAAAAAGCACGTGAAAACAAGCTTAGTCCCGATGAAATGGCTGGCGGCACTTTTACCATCACTAACGGTGGTGTGTTTGGCTCGCTTATGTCTACGCCTATTATCAACATACCACAATCGGCGATACTGGGCATGCACAAGATACAAGACCGCCCGATGGCTATAAATGGCAAAGTAGAAATACGGCCTATGATGTACCTGGCGCTGAGCTATGACCACAGGGTGATAGATGGCCGCGAGTCTGTGGGCTTTCTGGTGCGGGTAAAGGAGTTGCTGGAAAATCCTGAGTATATGCTATTTGGCGCTGACCCGGTGAAGACATTGCTGGAGCTGTAATTGCAATAAAAGAAACTTTTTTAAGGGTCACCTAAACAAATCCATTAATTCCTCTTGGGTAATAGGGTGTATTGGGCTGAAAGAATTATTCAGGGCACAAACTGCCATTTTGTAGTGGGTGTCTATTTCATATCGTTTGAAATACAAAGCCGCTTGTTGCGTGTCTGATAAGATGAGCGCAACCTGATCGTCGTTTGAAATCTGCACGGTGAAACTGTGTAAAGGTAGCGATAGTCCGGCTCCGTGTTGTTTGATATAGCTCTCTTTCAATGTCCATAATTCATAAAAGAACGGTAATCGATCTGCATCTGTTTTTTGAAGCAGGCTAGTGTATTCTTCTGTAGAGAAATGATTTTTGAATTGTGAGCTGTCGATGGGGGCGATGCGCTCTATGTCTATACCAACCGGGGAACTATCTACTGCTGCTACTATCCAGTGGCCGGAATGGGATATATTGAAATGCAGGTTATCTGCGCCGGCTAATTCTGGTTTTCCATAATCGTTGTATTTATATTGAATATTCTTATTGGTGAGATGGTAATCACGGATGAATGCATACCTTATCAGAAATTCAGCAAATAAACTGCTATAGGCATTTTCCTTTTTTTGGTATCGTTCTACTTTATTTCTCTTTTCAGCAGTAGCATGGCTCAGTAAAAGTCTGTAACAGGTATCGTTTAGCTCATTGTCCATTTTTAGTGCGTAGACTTTTACCATGGGTTTTGGGGTTGTGTATCAGTGCGCAATAAAAGTGAATGAATAATTCTATTCAAAGTTACAAAACGGTTTTTGTTTCCTGTTTACATCTATTCTATTATCTTAGTGCAATAGCTGATAACCTCCATCTCAGAATAATGCGTTTGCGTATAAATAAGCCAGAGAAAGCTGCAGGGCTTGTTACCATCATTGCACTGGGTGCTATGATGGGGTGGGGTATTGTGTCAGTATGGTTTGAGGTACGGCCTTTTTGGGTAGATGAATGGCGGATTATTTATAATCTTAAATTTAAGAGTGTGCCGGAGATATGGGGCAGACTAGCTTTTATGCAGCAGTTTCCACGCACCTATCTGTCTTTGTTGAAGTTCTTTACCGCTTCATTTGACTATAGTTATTTCTCATTGCGGTTACCTTCCTTTATTATAGCAGTAGTAGCAATGCTTAGTAGTTATCAGCTTGCGGGCAGGTTGTTTTCTAAATACAATTACAACCGTTTCTTATTGGTATTGATGCTGGTGTCTTGTGGTACTTTCACAGAATACTTTGTGCAGATAAAGCAATATACCATGGATTTGCTGTTGTGCGTGGCGGCACTCTGGCAGATGGTTTACTTGCTTGAAGCAGTAGCAACAGGGCGTAAGGGGAGTATTGCCGGGTACTTACTGCTTTGTTTCAGTTTTCTGATTGCGCCTTTTTTCAGTTATACCTATCCGCTGGCTATAGCGCCGGTCTATGTGGTACTGCTGGTGCAGCATATTGGTTACTGGAAAACAGAGAAGGCAACACAGGATAAAATTAAGACGATACTGCGGCAATGGTTGCCCTTGTTTCTTTGCACTTTTAGTATCACGCTGTTTTATTTTGTAGATGTAGCCCAGCTCACGGCCGACAAGGATATGGAAGGCTATTGGGGGCATCTGATGTTGAAAAAGGGATTTGATTTCAGGTTTTTTTTAGGGAATATTTTTCATTTGCTGGCGCAGGCAGGTTCCGGTTTGCTTTTTTGGTGGCTATTTGGGTTGCTGGGCACAGCCGCTTTGCTTTACGGGATATATAAGAGTAGCCGCATGGTATCCCAGTCGCAACATAGCCTTAGAGACTTGGCGGGATTGTATAGTGTATTGCTGATACTGTTACTGATAGGGCTATATATACTGGGTAAGCTGCCTATGGGAGAACCCCGTCTCAATGCGTTTGCAATACCCGCAATTTCTATATTGCTGATATTGCTGCTGGATGCTGTGGCCGACAGAGGCGGGAAGGTGCTGGTGGTGTCGCAGGTTATTACAGTTATTTTGTATGCAGGTCTTGCCGGTAATGTCTTTTCTACCATTGTGGCCTCATTCACAGACGGAAAGTATGCCCGCAGAATGCAGATATACCGGTCTACGCAAAAAGCAATATCTATAGCAAATGAAAAAAAGCTACCCATTCTTATTACTCCTGATGTCGCCTACCCGTATGAAAAAACACAGAACCTGCCATTTGCCAATACTGTACCAGGCGACTGGGTGTTGATGACTTTTCCGGCATACAAAGCAGGTGAGAGCCAGCCAGTATATGCCATAGATGATACAGCCCACATAGATGAATATCTGAAACAGTTGCCCGCCGGTGTGAAAGAGGTGATGGCAGGAGATGGGGTGAACTACAGGATTGTAAAAGCAAGTGATTAGAAAAAATGAATTTACCTTTACAACTACAACTATTTCAATAATGGCAGACAATACTTCAGCGGGTTTCGATACGGTATGTATCAGGGGTGGGCACAGCGCCGAGAGTAATAGGGCACATCTTACACCCATTTATGCTTCCAGCACCTATACTTTTGATAGTGCCGAACAGTCAATAGCCGTTTTCAAGGGAGATGAGCCGGGATATGTATATGGCAGGTGGGGCAACCCCACAATAACGGAGGCAGAGGAGAAGATAGCCCTGCTGGAGGCATACAAACTTACCAACAGCAATGGTACGCCGCTGCAACTGAAAGCCATACTTCATTCGTCGGGCATGTCTGCAGTAAGTACTATGCTGTTGAGCAATCTAAAAGCAGGTCAGAAGATTATTACCCACTTTTCGTTGTATGGCGGCACGCACGAGCTCATAGAAAAGATACTGCCCGGACTGGGAATAGAGGCTGTAATTGTAGATTTTCACAACATAAATAAGGTAGAAGATGCGATAAAGGCTGATAATAATATAGCCCTGATGTATCTGGAAACGCCTGCCAACCCTACGCTGCAATGTATAGACCTGGAGGCACTTTCCTCTCTGGGCAAAACTTACGGGCTAACGGTATGTGCGGATAACACCTTTGCCACGCCTTACCTGCAGCAGCCTTTCAGGTACGATGTGGATTATGTAATGCACTCTACCACCAAGTTTCTTAATGGGCATGGCACCGCCATTGGTGGGGTAGTGCTAGGCAGAGACCTGGAGAAGATGAATAAGGGGGTAACCAAAATGCACAGGCTGCTGGGTGGCAACAGTAATGCATTCGATGCGTTTCTGCTCACAAATGGTTTGCGGACATTCGGGCTGCGTATGGAGCGACATTGCAGCAATGCTGCGCAGGTAGCCAGCTATCTGGAAAGCAATAATGCAGTTGCCTCTGTCAACTATCTGGGGCTAGAGCACCATCCCGACCATGATACCGCAATGCGGCAAATGAAGAACGGAGGAGCTATGCTGAGTTTTGAGCTGAAGGGTGGTTTTGATGCCGGGGTCAACTTTATTAATAAGCTACAGATGTGTACCAATGCGGTATCGCTGGGTACCTGCGATACACTGGTGTCTCATGCTGCCTCTACCACCCATCTGGGTGTGGCACGGGAGCAGCGGCTGGCATTTGGTATATCTGACGGGCTGATAAGAGTGAGTGTTGGTATGGAGAATATAGCGGATATACTCAATGACCTGGAGCAGGCAATCACTTGAACAGCAAGGCAATTTACTAACTGGCGGCAGGAGAGGATTTTTTAGCGTAATCAACTAGCTTACTCTGACTTTCTACTTTCGACTAACAACTTTCGACTCAAAAATGAAAATAGACATACACACGCACATAATGCCGGAGCATATCCCCAACTGGTTTCAGAAGTTTGGGTATGGCGAGTTTATAAGGTTGGAGCATCACAAGCCGTGCTGTGCGCGAATGATAAAGGGCGATAAGGTATTCAGGGAGATAGAGCAAAACTGCTGGGACTCCACTACCCGCATGAAGGAAATGGACATGACCGGTGTAGACAAGCAGGTGCTGACTACTATTCCGGTGCTGTTCAACTATTTTGCAAAGCCGGAACATGCGCTGGAAACATCCAGATTTTTTAACGACCATATTGCCCAGTGCTGCGACCATCACCCCGACCGGTTTATA
>JAIOYR010000106.1 GCA_021740995.1 Taibaiella sp. | reverse complement strand
GTTTCTTGCCTTACCTGCAAACCGCCACCAGATGCAGTACCAGCCCAATAAGCTCTTGCACTGCCACCTATCTTGGTATAACCGGTAACTGTACCTGTTAGTGGACCTCCGGCGGTATTCATATACCCACCCGATTGAAACGCGTGTGTCCGTCCAACGTTCACCTGTAAACCCCAACCTTCAAATGGATAACCAGGATAGGTATAGTCTCCCATGCACGAAGGGGCGCCTACAAGCCAGCCATCCTGACCCATGTCATAAGTTTCAGCAAGAAAGGAGCCTGAAGGAACAGCTCCACCCAGATGCGGATGATAACCAGGAGGAATACCGCCGGCACCAAACGCACCATTATTCAATACACCAATCTCTAACCACTGACCCTTAAGGAAACAGTTGGTACCGGACATCTGTGAAAAAGCAGTATTGAACCCGGCAAAAAAAGTGAGTAGAAAAGCAAAAAAGAAGTAATTTTTTCTCATAAACATGTGTGTAACGTTATAATCACAAACCTATACAGAAGTTAAAAGCAATAATATTAATAACAATTGTACAAATTAACTGTATTTATTCCAAAAATAAAAATAAAAAGAATACTTTTTGAAACAGCATTTTGAACTTGTATATCAGAAAAGACTGTTAAAAAACCAACTTAGTTGGGTATGGAATTAAAATAAATAATTTCAATCAGAGTAATTTAGGCCGATTTGTCGATTTTAACAAAATATTCATATGAAATTATAATCTAATCTGACATTTAAAATGACTGAATTTGGTGTTTTTCATGATTAAATATCGGTAAAGTTCAACGTTAGCAAAACTGTATTGCTCTATTGACGTTTTTCGAGTATCAAACGAACTTTTTCTGCATCTTCTTGAGTATTAGTATTATATAATGCATGCGGGTTTGGAGCAACTAATAAATTTACAAGATTTTCGTTTCTTATTAGTGCTTTTCGTGGACACTTAAAACCATCCGCAATATGAGCCAGCAGCAAAGGATAGCTTGCCGGCTCCCAGATAGTGATAAGCGGCTCCGGCAATTGATCATGAGGACTTAGAAAAGTACTGGCTATTGATTCAGTATTTCTATTGGCCGCGAGATAGCTAATTGTAGCAGTATCCAATAGCGGCAAGTCGCAGGCTATTACCAACCATGCCGCATCAGGATATTTACTGAATGCAGATAATATGGCAATAAGTGGTCCTGCGCCTTCTACTGAATCGGTTAGTGTTTTGTAATCGCTATGAATATCACTTTGCTGTTCTGCTCTGCATGAGATATACACATCATCGCAAAAAGTTTTAAGCATATCAGCCAGCAAATATCTATGCTCCTT
This sequence comes from Taibaiella sp., assembly GCA_021740995.1. Lineage (GTDB taxonomy): Bacteria > Bacteroidota > Bacteroidia > Chitinophagales > Chitinophagaceae > Nemorincola. The sequence continues at coordinate 8,730 of JAIOYR010000106.1, read as the reverse complement.
TCCATACCAATTCATTGCACCTTTATCCATGCCCATACGCACACTTTTGCCACCGGCAAGCACCAGTCCATACAAGGGCGCGACTACATTATTCTGCACGGCTGAAATCACTTTTACCTCCGGTTTTCGACATCAACTTTGTTTCTTTTATTACTATATCGTGGCTCATGGCTTTGCACATATCATATACTGTAAGTGCCGCAATAGTTGCTCCCACCAGGGCCTCCATCTCTATACCGGTCTTTGCAGTTATCTGCGTGGTACAGTCTATTACTACCTGTTGTTCATCATTTACACTAATCTCAATTTTACAGCTATCGAGCCCCAACGGATGGCAAAGTGGTATAAGCGTACCTGTCTGCTTTGCAGCCATAATCCCAGCGATAATTGCCGTTTGAAATACTGCCCCCTTAGGAGCTTGTATCTCACCATTCGCAAAATGTCGCATTACCTCCCCGGGCATTTCTACTATGCTTCTGGCGGTGGCTATACGCAGTGAGGATAGCTTGCTGCCTACGTTGACCATGGCTGGTTGTCCTTGTTCATCAAGATGTGTAAAATCGCTCATTGCTACATCAAAGGTTTGAAGGGCCAAACCATGTATTGGTCCCCTTTTTTAAAATTACTTATTTCTGCCGGTAATTCCATAAATGCGTTTGCCGCAAGTAAATTAGTAAAGTCGCCGGAGCCATTTCCTTCTACAGGTACTGCTACCAATCTGGATTCCTCATCAACTCGTACATGCACCTGCAGAAAGTATTGCAGCTGTGGCAGAAATGTAAAATCATCCATCAGTATGGCCTTGATTTTTGGCCGTACTTCTTTTCCCAATGTGGTACTGAGCCATGGCATAAGGTAGCGGTGCAGACACAAAAAAGCAGAAACCGGATTGCCGGGAAACGCAAAGACTACACTAGCGGTAGCTGAATGTTTGCCAAACCAGAATGGTTTGCCGGGCCTTTGCTGCACTTTGTGAAAAAGTTTTTCCACGCCAGTCTCTTCCAATGCTTGCGGCACATAGTCAAACCTGCCCATAGATACCCCCCCACTCAGAATAATCACATCATAGCCATTCAAACACTCATTGATTTTTTCTTTTGTAACCTGCGGTTCATCAGAGATATGCACCATCTCGGCTTCAATACAATACTGTCTTAACGCGGCCTGTATTGCGTAACTATTGGAGCGTCTTATCTGAAATGGTGTTGGTGATACATCTACATCTACCAGCTCATCTCCGGTGGAGACAATAACAATGTGCGGCAACCTCTTCACTGCCAGCATCGTTTGCCCTACTGATGCAGCCATGCTGATAACAGTCGCATCTACAATTGTATTTGCTGACACGACAGTGGCTCCCTGCTGTATATCGCTACCTCTCAGATGAATATTAGCCCCTTGTCTTATGGAGTCTATAGTGATGGTAGCGAAACCATCTTTGATAATAAGATCCTCGTATCGGACTACTGTGTCTGTTGTTGCCGGCAGCGCACATCCGGTCATCAACTCTATGCACTCATCTACTTGTTCTGTCGCTACCGGCTTATCTCCTGCGGCCATCACCGCCTTTATGCGAAAAGATCTGAGTCCTCTTTGGAAAGCCGAAAAACTAATTGCAATGCCGTCCATCGTTACCCTGTTGTAAGGGGGCAGACATCGGTCGGTCACAATACCGGCCGCCAAAACCCTGCCAAGAGCGGCTGCAAACGGCACCTGCTCCACACCAAAATCAATGGTGTGTTTCAGTACAATATTTTCAGCTTCCTGAACAGATATTAGTGACATAATGGTGCGCTCAAAACTACATCAATTACCCATTACTTGTCTACTACAAAACGGAACATCCTGTTTTCGTTATCTGCCCGCATGTTCAGGATATAAACACCATTTGCGAGATCATAAGGTAGCTGAATGTTTTCATGCACTGCACCGCCGTCAGATGTAGTAGCTGCACCAGTGTACACAAGCTGGCCAAGCACATTGTTTATTTCAATGCTTACAGCCTTGCCGCTTACCCTGCCTATAGCCCCCTTGATGGTGAATCCGCCATGGTTAGGGTTAGGGAACAAATGCAGGTCTGCAGCACCGGCAATACTGCCTACACCCACATTCCATACCGTTACAAAAACAGAATTGTAAGCAGTCACGTTGCAAACACCGCTTCCCGTTACCGCACACGTTACAGAGTCATAATCTGCAAGCGAAGTGGTAGCAAATGTAGCGGATGTAGCGCCAGGCACTATGATGCTGTTAATAAGCCACTGATATTGTGGGGTTGGTCCGGCACCCGCTACAGATGCTGTGAATGTCATAGTTTCGCCGGCGGTAATTGTAAGCGAAGGTGCTGCTGCAATACTGACTACAGGAATGTACAATGGGTCTACTGTCATAGCTATGGTGCTGCTGTTAACTGTATCTGCGAGCCTGCACATAAAGTTGCTGCCCATGCGGTAATACACAACATCGCCTGAAGTGGGCACATACACATGTGTAGCACCTGTGCCTGCAACAGCGCCATTTACAAACCATATATAGCCCGGCGCATCGCCACCAAAAGCTGGCGTGGCGGTAAAGGTAACAGGCGTTCCTGCACAGGAGGTATCATCAGGGCTAACCCCTATAGATGCCACAGGCATAGCCATTGCAATAACTGTCATTGGCATGGTATCTGCAGCTATTGCTGGCATAGCACATGCCTGACTACTTGCAAGAGCAACGGTTACTGTATCGCCGGCTAATGGAGCATAGGTGTATCCGGCACCTGCACCTACGCTGGTGCCATTCACCCGCCAGGTATATACAGGCGATACACCACCAAACACGGGTGTAGCAGTATATGCAACCAGAGTACCGGAGCAAACTGTGTCACCTGGTGCAGCAGCTATCGTTACACCTGGCGACACTACCGGATTAACGGTTACCGCCTTGGTAGCAGTACGTGACGTGCAAGTGTTGAATACTGTATAACTGATAAGCGATGTGCCGGACACAAGACCACTCACTACTCCTCCGCCTGTAACAGTAGCTACTGCGTGAGTGCTGCTGGTCCAGAATCCACCAGGCGTATTGTTGGTCATTGTAGCCGGATAACCGATACATACATCATTCGGCCCTACTATAGGTGCAATCCCAATAGTGTTGGTAACAGAATTGGTCATCACCACCGGATTGTAATCGAAATAAATGCCTACCCTGTTAGGGATAGTAGTACCATCTGCAAGCACAGTACGTGCCTTTATTTTGAAGATAAACATACCATTATTAAGTGCCCGGTTCGAAGTATCAAGCAGCTTAATATTGGGGAAATCAAACTTAGCAATGTTGCGTACACCATCATTTATCACAGTAACATTCATAGGGTGCGATGCGATATCTACCTGTAGTGTTGATGGGTCCAGATTGTCGGATAATGTATCCAATACGTATACATTGTGTGCTGTATCATTACCTGTATTTTCAAATCTCACTTTGTATTGCAGTTGTGTGCAGGGTAGTATATATCCTTCGGGAGTTACCGCTATATCGTTAGGATCATAGGCTGCCCTTACTGTATCGAGCTTGGTGTACACGTTATCCGATGGCACTATATCGCCGGTTGCGGGCGATACACTTACTGTATAGCTGGCTGTATCTCCGGCCATTAGCGGCGTTCCCAGTGTAGATGGACGCGTCAGATAAACAACAATAGTACGGGTAGCATCTGGCGCCATAGCACTTAGGTTCCACGTCATGGTAGTGCCGGCAGCAGATGATGGAGCAGGGCTGGTAGCTGACGAAGGGTAGGAGGAAGAATAGTAGCCGTACCTCGAACTGAACGACAAAGTAACCACAGGACTCACTACCGAACAATGAGAATTGCTCACCAAAATCGAAATCCTCTGTTGTGTAGGATTGCTAAGCGCTGAAGCATTAACCCTTAAATCAAAAGAACTACTTGTACCACAAACCAGCCCGAAATTCTTGGTAGTATAGGTGTTGCTGAATGAGGTAATGGTATCGTAAATGACCCCACCTGCTGGGCATGCTAACACAAGACCACCGCCAACAGAGATCGGTCTGAATGCATATACGGTACCTGCTCCGCCCAATGCTTTATAGTAAAATCCACTTGTTGCCATTATGGTATCTATCGGTATTCCATTAGAGTCTACTCGTGTTGCTACGGAAACCAGACTGTAGGTATCGCCGGCATCAAATACACAATTGGCGTTATTGTCTTTGTAAAATCTTTTGGACAGTGTACGGCAAAACAGATAGGTGTAGCTGGAGGTTACTGTATCTACCGGAGTAGTACCATTGTACAATATGTGCTTTATTGTATAGGTGCCGGGCATAGTGTAAATATGGTATATATGCGCATCGCTGAGCGTAGTAGCAGAAAGCGCGTTCGTATCTGCAGTACCGTCACCGAAAAAAGTAGCTACACTAAACGAAGCCGAAACACCACAGGCTGCTACATAAAAATGCGTAGCAGCACAAGCCGTATCGGGCGCAGAAATGATGCTGCTGGTGCCTATAGAAAAATCAACAGCCACAAATACCGGACCCGAAGAAGCTGATAATCCGCTGGATGAACAGGTAATACGACAACGGTAGTAATAGGCTGCCACTGGAGTGTAGGTATAGGGCACCGTAGTAGCTCCCGGCAGGTTTGTCCACGACAATCCATCGGTAGAATATTGCCACTGTATTATATGACCACATACGTAGGTGTATGTAGGCAGATTGAGGATAAGTGGTGTACCGCTGCAAACTAAACTTGTACTTGCAGAGATAGCTCCTGTCACCGGAGTACCACTGCAGGTAGATGTGACTGTTACAATCCTTGTTGCTAACCCGCAACTACCTGCACTATAAGAGATAGTAGATGTACCAGAGGCAACACCGGCTACTACCCCACCTGTACCTATGGTGGCCACAGAAGTAGCTGAGGAACTCCAGGTGCCACCAAATCCGCTTGTAGTGCTGAGTGTAGTGCTAGCTCCTGCACACACAGTGGCAGTACCTGTTATGGTACCCGGACTGGTACTTACCGTTACCACAACCGATATGCTGCAACCGGAAACATGATAAGAAATAGTGGTTGTGCCTACTGAAACACCTGTTACGATTCCTGAGGAAGTGCCTACTGTTGCTACCGCAGCATTATTACTGGTCCATGCGCCTCCTGTTGTGCTGCAGCCTAGTGTTGTGGTAAGACCGGTGCACACCGTTGGCGTACCTGTAATCGTGCCTATAGCAGGATTCACAGAGACTACTCTTGTTGCCGGGCAACCACCTACATTATAGGTTATGGTGGCAGTACCAACCGAAACACCGGTGATAACTCCACTAAATGAAACAGATGCTATGGCAGGAGCGCTGCTGGTATACATGCCACCCATTGGAGAATAAGATGGAAGCGTACTTGTACCCACACATACTGTAGAGCTACCTCCTGATATTACACTTAAAGGGTTAACGGTAAAGTTTACAGTTCTGATACATCCGGTAGCCAGGGTATAGGTAATAGTAGTAGTACCTCCACTTACACCAGTTACAAGCCCGGTAGTTGAACCTACAACAGCTACAAAAATATTTGAACTTGACCACATACCGCCCGGACTTGCACTTGCCAAAGTAGTACTGGATCCTGTACAAAGTACCGGAATACCGGTTATAGCAGCAGGAAGAGCATTGACTGTAACAGTTGCATAAGCGAAATCAGTGCCATCAGTATAGGTGATGGCGGCAGTTCCCGCTGCTACCCCCGATACAATACCTGTAGCTGCACCTATAGTAGCAATGCCTGTAGCAGCACTTGTCCAGGTGCCACCGGTTACCGTATTGCTCAGTGTGGTAGTAGCCCCTTCACATACGTTCAATGCGCCGGTAATAGGCGGCAATGCGGCATTTGCAACAAGCGAAAACAGGATAGTGAGAAACGTGAGGCCAAGGTTTTTCATAAAATATTATTGGTGTAATTACTGATTATTGAAAATACGCTGATAGTATATTTTCAGTTGCTAATAAGGCGCATATATATGCCTGTATGTTAGCAATCCGGGAATATATTTATCGCTATAATGATTTTAGTTTAATGCAAATATACGCATACAAGTGTGCAGACCTGTAGCGTATTTGCTAGCATTTCAAGAAATTGCTGGTCGTTTCAGACGAATAAGTACTATTCAGGTACACTTATTACTATCTGCTGCCCCTTAAGCCTCGGTACTACCGGATGCAGGTCGGGTGTTACACAGTATTCCATATCGTGCTCCAGCCCAAATGCTGATAGGCGACGGTAATGAGAACTGTCTTTGAGGAATTCAATAAAATTTTCACCACCCGATGAATTATAGAGGTGCCTTGCTGCTCGGGCAGCATCACAATTAATTTCAAAAGCATGTTGCAACCTATGTATCACCGCACCTGCAAACAAAGTATCTTCCAGATTGAACTTGTCCTTCCATGAGGCACATCCCAGCAACACATTCAGGTTCTGCGCCAGCAAATAATCGCATAATACACTCAGATTCAGAAAAGAACCTATTACAATCTCCGCCGCATTCTCTACCATATGCAGCAGGCGTGTTCCATTAGTTGTTGTGAGCACCAGTGTCTTATCATTAACAAAGTCCGCCGGGTACTCCAGAGGAGAATTGCCATGCTGCAACCCTTCCGCAACTTTACCATCGCGCTCGCCTGCGGTCAGGCTATCAGGTATTGCTTCGCCAATAGCTATACAGTCAGCTACGGAAGAAACAGGAATCACGCATTTTGCTCCATTATGCAAGGCGGCTGTAATTGTTGACGTAGCTCTGAAAATGTCTATGATCACCACCACAGAACCCTTCGTATTGTATAAATGTAATAATGCCGGCGACAGGCATACTTCCAATACTGGTTTTCCAACATTCTTCATCAGACAAATTATTGACGCAAGATAATAAGTATATCTTTCATTAAAAAGCCTCCGGTAAAACGGAGGCTTTTTATATATTCTATACACAAAATATTATGGTACTAGTATTCCCACATATCGTGTTCCTTGTTAAATATTTCTTCTGCTGTCCTTTTACCTTCGTACAAAGACTCCATTGGGCTCAGGTGATCCTGGAAACTTTCACCATTTGCGCCTACTATGCTACCAAATGGATTGCTCACCTTAGTGATACGGCTTGCAAACATACGGGTTTCAAAAAATTCATCCCATGTTCTGCGGAACATATCATTCTGTGGGTTGAACACTTCATGATTAGCAAGCAAACCACGGATGTCCGGGTAGTACAACCAGAACATAGCGGCTGAACCACGGTAAATACCATCATCACCATACTTATCCTGTACCGGAGCCAAACCCACTATGCGCACCACCATTTGACCCTGGTTGCGGTCAAATATCCAGTCTTCTTTGATTCGGAATTTAGTAATAGTTTCCGGTTTGAAGTCAGTAATACGTGTTCTCAATACCTCTGTGCCATCTATCGGGTCAATAACGGTCTCAGTATCCACTTTACCCGCAACCTGCTCCATCAATTGCTCCTTGGTCAGAATGGTTGTAAAGCGGTCATCTGCTGTACCATAAGCAACGATTTTACCCTTCTTTATGGCATCAATCAGTATCTCGATAAACATACCACCTGCAGAATGCTCATCGCCAGAATAACGGAAACCAACGTTCTGCTTTTCGCGGGTATCAATCTCGCGCCAGATTCTTTTCTTCCAGAGAATGTCAGATTCCCTGATGTACTGCCACGGAATAGGCTGCCTGAAGCGGTCTTTCATTGGCACACGGTCATAAGCACCATCAGCTGTGCGCGATGGCAACCAGTCCTTATTGACACCGGCCGAAGAACCGGAAATCTTAGGATCAACAGCACCGGACTGGGCAAAAGCTACACTACCCGAAAAAACGAGTACTGCGGCAACTGTAAGTTTGTATGATTGCAGAATGGTCATATCCTTCTGGTATTTTGTACTAAGTTAATTAATTTAAAGACAATATAATTGGCGCCAAAGTTCTCACTGTGCCATCCGGTCCTACTGCCTTAATTGTTTCAATAAACACTTTGTCTCCTGGTCTTGCACCATCAATAGCTGACTGAATGGTTTTGTTTGTGCTGAACCTAGTTCCACTACGATCTTCAGCAGTAAATGGTCCAACATAATCACGTCCCATTGGCTTCATACTATACTGGAAAGAGATGATTTTGAATTTCGCATCGAAATCAAATGCCTCAAGCGTAGCAGCCGGCGCAATCTGTATACGAAACTTGGAAGCTTGCATTAGACCACTGGATATACCACCTACTTTTGCAATCGGGTCAGGAATACGCTTTACACGTACCTCCATACCACCTACCTGCTTTATCGGACCTTCTTTAGTCTTAGCTTTAATAGCTACCATTACTTTACCTGGTTTAGAAACCCTGATATTGTAATGACCTTTCAACGCTGAATCCCTTACTACTGCATCCGGTATATCAAGCGATACGTCCTCAACAGAATAACCTGCTGCTGCTACAGTTACCGGATTGTCAACACCAATATAGAATACGTTCATTTTGTCGAGCTGCATTGACGCACCTGTTGTACCCACAACATACTCAAACTTCCATGGTCTTTCTATAGGACCATTTTCTGTCTGCAACGTAATTTTACCTTGTACGGTCTGCAATCCTGTTCCTTTTGCGATTGTTTCCCATGCCACAACACCATTTACAGCTGGCTTGAAAGAACCACCGCCAC
>JAIOYR010000105.1 GCA_021740995.1 Taibaiella sp. | reverse complement strand
GTATATTACTATGACCCGAATGGATATGGATATACAACTACTACTTATGGAGTATATGACCGCTTTCTGCTTGGTATGATGATAAACAACTCTTTGAATATTCATGCTACACCACATCTGTACGTAGGCGCTGAAATGGGCTTTGGATTTACTTACTTCGATAGGGTAAATAACTATAATCGTGGTGTTACTTTCCTCGCTCAGGGCAGCTTCAAGATTGGTTATACTTTCTGATAAAACTGTTAAACAGAATTTCAAAAAGCCTTGCAACATGCAGGGCTTTTTTTATTTCCGTCCCGTTGCATCAGGAAGTCCTGCTGTGCCAACACAAGACTTCTATCTACTTTCTACAACTGACTTTCTACTATCTGCCAAAAACCCGTATATTTGTTACAGACTTTAGGGGTGCCACTTTTTACCGGCTGAGATTATACCCTTCTACCTGATCAGGATAATGCCTGCGCATGGGAAAAGTAAGCAATTACCGCTCTCGTATTTCAGCCCGTAAAGTTGGTTGTTTCCCATCGTACGAAACGAGCTTATGAATATCTATGTAAACAATAAGGCAATTGAATTATCAGAGGAATCTGTTGTAGCTGATGCTCTGCTGTCACTCAATATATCATCGCAAAAAGGCATGGCACTGGCTGTAAATAGCCAGGTGATTCCTAAGCAACAATGGGCAACCTATTCTCTCAATAAAGGTGATAAGATTATGATAATAAGAGCAACTCAGGGAGGTTAATTGGATAGAATAGTCAATTAAGAAATTGGCAAAAGAGGTAGTTGGGTGAATTATTAAAAACCAAAAACAAAACGTTTTAATTATGAAAAAAGATACAATTCCACAATCAGGGATAATTTCAACGGGTGTATATCCGTCGTCAAAGAAGATTTATGTGCAAGGCAAGCTGCACAACATTCGTGTAGCTATGCGAGAGGTGTCTGTAAGCCCAACTAAAACAAAATCTTTTGGGATAGAAGAACTAATACCGAACCCTCCGGTAACTATTTACGACACAAGTGGTCCGTTCACAGACCCCACCATAGATATTGACATTACAAAGGGTATTCCCCGCCTGCGCGAGCAATGGATAAAAGACAGAAACGATGTCGATGAATTGAATGATTTCACATCACACTACAGCAATGAGCGACTGGAAGATAATAAACTCGATGAACTTCGTTTTGAGCATATTCGAAAACCATACCGCGCAAAACAAGGCTGCAATGTAACTCAGTTGCACTATGCCCGTAAGGGCATCATTACCCCGGAAATGGAGTACATAGCCATACGCGAAAATCAGCGTATCGACGAACTGATGAATGACAGCGACCTCTGGAAACAACATGCGGGTCATAGCTTTGGAGCCAACACGCCGGTGAAGGTAATAACACCCGAATTTGTAAGGGATGAAATAGCAAAAGGTCGTGCCATAATACCCGCCAATATCAACCACCCCGAAAGTGAACCTATGATAATAGGTAGAAACTTCCTTGTGAAGATCAATACCAACATCGGCAACTCAGCGGTAACCTCGAGCATAGAGGAGGAAGTAGAAAAAGCAGTATGGAGTTGCCGTTGGGGTGGCGATACACTAATGGATCTCTCTACCGGCAAAAACATACATGAGACCCGTGAATGGATTATTCGCAACTGCCCTGTACCCGTAGGTACGGTACCCATATATCAGGCATTAGAAAAAGTAAACGGTAAGGCAGAAGACCTTACATGGGAAATTTTCCGGGATACGCTTATAGAACAGGCAGAGCAAGGTGTGGATTACTTCACCATACATGCTGGAGTACTGCTCCGATATGTGCCGTTAACGGCCAAGCGTGTTACTGGAATCGTATCGCGTGGAGGCAGCATCATGGCAAAGTGGTGCCTGTCGCACCATAAAGAAAATTTCCTCTATACTCACTTCGAAGATATTTGCGAGATCATGAAAGCTTATGATGTCAGCTTCTCTCTGGGTGATGGTCTGCGCCCCGGCTGTATTGCCGATGCTAATGATGCAGCACAGTTTGGCGAGTTGGAAACACTGGGCGAACTTACCAAGATAGCGTGGAAACACGATATTCAGGTAATGATAGAAGGTCCCGGTCATGTGCCTATGCACCTGATAAAAGAGAACATGGAAAAGCAACTGGAGTGGTGCGATGAGGCACCTTTCTACACGCTGGGGCCACTCACAACCGACATAGCACCCGGCTACGACCATATCACATCGGCTATAGGAGCGGCTATGATAGGCTGGTATGGCACTGCTATGCTGTGTTACGTAACCCCCAAAGAACACCTGGGTCTGCCCGATAAAAAAGATGTGAAAGACGGCGTTATAGCCTACAAAATAGCAGCACATGCTGCCGACCTTGCCAAAGGTCACCCTGGGGCACAGTTCCGCGACAACTCGCTTAGCAAGGCGCGTTTTGAGTTCCGCTGGGAAGACCAGTTCAATCTATCCCTCGACCCCGAAACGGCCCGTTCTTACCACGACGAAACCCTGCCTTCCGATGGGGCCAAAGTAGCCCACTTCTGCTCTATGTGCGGTCCTCACTTCTGCTCTATGAAAATAACGCAGGATATACGTGAATACTCACAAAATGAAGAAGCATTGCAAAAGGCAATGGAAGATAAATCGAAGGAGTTTGTGGAAGCAGGCGGAGAGATATATAGTTAGGATAGTTTAATTCCCTCAAATTCGGGGGAATTCTAATCAAGCTTATCAATACAGGAATAAAATGAACACGTCAAGCCAATCCCTTAATCCTTCGAATCAAGGTTCAGACATTTACACCCTTTCCATCGCCGGCTTCGACCCATCGGCAGGAGCTGGTGTGCTGGCTGATGTGAAGGCTTTTGAGGCCAACGGAGTATATGGCATGGGCGTTGTATCTGCGCTCACCTGGCAAAACGATAAAGAGTTCGACAGAGTAGAATGGATAGAAGTAGAGAAGATAGAAGAACAAATTGCCGTGCTACTCCGACGGTTTGAGATAAGGTACATAAAGATAGGGCTGATAGAAAACATAGAAGTGCTGGACAGGCTGGTGAAGTTTTTGAAAAACAACATCACTGACCCCGTAATTGTTTATGACCCCATTATCAAGGCAAGTGCGGGTTTTACTTTTCACCTGGAGACACAGCTGTTTCATGATGTGCTGCAACAGGTATATTGCATTACCCCAAACATTCCCGAGGCAGAATGGCTCTATGGAAAAAACGAACTGAATGAAAAACTGGAAGCCCAAAGCGACACCCTGAACATATACCTGAAAGGCGGACATAGCGATAAAAGCACTGTGACAGATATGCTGTTTGTAAAAGACCATACTTACGTGTTTCCGCAAGACAGGCTGGAGCATGGAGAGAAACATGGCAGTGGTTGTGTGCTGTCGGCAGCACTCACAGCACAACTGGCACTGGGCAAAGAGCTGCCTGATGCTGCAGAAGCTGCCAATATTTACACACATAAGTTCCTTGCCAGCAGCCATACTTTACTTGGCCTTCATAAACTATTACCGGAATGAAGCAGATAAGCAAACTACATTTTATCACCACATCTGCTGACCTCGCCGAGCAGGCATGCAAAGGTGGCGTAGACTGGATACAACTGCGAATGAAAAACGTGTCGTATGACGACTACAAACAAGAAGCCTTGAAGGTACAAGCGATCTGCAAAAAATATGGTGCTACGCTTATAATTAATGACAATGCGAAGCTCGCCCTCGACATAAAAGCTGATGGTGTGCATGTAGGTAAGGAGGACCATATAGAATCTGATGATGAAAAGGCTTTGGTCGATGGTGGTTACATTATTGGCTGTACCACCAATACACTGGAAGATGTACTTCATTTTAAGGGTAAGCCAGTAAGCTACCTCGGCCTCGGGCCATTTCGTTTCACCACAACAAAACAAAATCTAAGCCCGATACTTGGCATTGAGGGATACGAAAAAATAGTGGCTGGCATTAAAGCTAGCAGTGAAAAACTGCCACCTGTCATTGCGATAGGAGGCATAGGATATAAGGATATTCAACCCATATTGGCTACAGGCGTGCATGGTATTGCTGTGTCAGGAGCTATTAGCAATACTGACAATGTGGAATTAGAAGCAAAAGTATTTAAGCGCATTGTAAATTACGTTCCGGGAAAAGAAGATGGTCGGGATCTGAGCTCGCTGGAAGGCTTGACCGGCTTATTTGAAGTTGTCGGCGGTTTCCTGGATTAATAAAAATAGAGAATTAAATTTACTTAAAAATGAACGACACACTCAAAATAGCCGATAAGATATTCACCTCACGCCTGTTTACAGGCACAGGCAAGTTTGGCAATCACCAGCTGATGGAGGAAGCACTGCTGGCCTCCGGTTCTGAGCTGGTAACGGTAGCACTAAGGCGCATTAGCACAGATGGAGAGGAGGATGACATACTTCGCCACCTGCAACACCCACACATTAGTTTGCTGCCCAACACCTCCGGTGTGCGCAATGCCGAAGAGGCAATCTTTGCAGCGCATCTTGCCCGTGAAGCACTGCAGACCAACTGGCTGAAACTGGAGATTCACCCTGACCCCAAGTACCTCATGCCTGACCCCATTGAAACCCTCAAAGCCGCCGAAAGACTGGTGAAAGATGGCTTTATCGTATTGCCATACATACATGCAGACCCGGTGCTATGCAAGCGCCTCGAAGAAGTAGGTGTAGCTGCAGTAATGCCGCTGGGTGCACCTATAGGCAGCAACATGGGACTGAAAACACTCGAGTTCCTGCAGATAATAATTGAGCAGAGTAACATACCCGTGATAGTAGATGCAGGAATAGGAACCCCCAGTCATGCAGCCGCCGCTATGGAAATAGGTGCAGACGCCGTGCTGGTAAACACCGCAATAGCCGTTGCCGGCGACCCTGTGCTTATTGCTAACGCCTTTCGCATGGCTGTAATAGCAGGCCGTATAGCCCGTAATGCCGGCCCCGCAGCCATTAGAACACATGCTGAAAGCAGCAGCCCCCTCACCGATTTTCTGAACTAATTGATCATTTAACCAGGGTTACATCACCCTTTAGCATTTTTTGTTCTCCATCAAGCGTGTAAATGACCATATAAAAAAACACTCCAATATCCTGCGGAACATCATTTAATACCCCATCCCAGCCTGCATAAATATCTTTGCTAAAATATACGCGCTGACCATATCTGTTGAAAATACTGAATGAAAAATTCTTGTAATAATCAAGACCTATACCTATTACTCTGAATATATCGTTTTTACCATCGTTATTTGGAGTAAAGGCATTTGGCAATGTAAATGAGCAACTGTCTAGCGTGATGCGAAATGTGTCAGAAATATTACATCCAGTCGTATCTGATATAGTTATTCGTAAGGTAACAGAATCGGTAATTCTGGCTGTAAGCGTCTCGCAATTGCCACATATTTCAGGGCGCTCCGGTGCCCATGCGTATCGCAACACACCCTCACCACCGGTACCAACAGCCGTTACGTTCAAATTACTGCCATTGCATATGACCATGTCCTCAAACCGGTTCATATCAAGATCAGACGGACGCAAAGTAGTAAATAATGTATCCGGACAACCAAAACCCGGAAATGGCTTTAATATGACCGCATATTTTGTACTTCCTGTCGGATTGGGCAACGAAACAAATTGCGAGGAATCTATCAGGTTGGTAAATGTTGAGTCATACCAGTAGTATTTATCAAATCCACCTGGCCCGGAAACTAATGCCTCATGCTTATTACAGACCACAGTAGATACAGCAAACAAGCCTCCACTAATATCTATATACCCATAAGCAAAATGCCCGCCATAAGTACAGTCGCCGCTGGTAAAATGAACAATTACGGTTCTTCCTTCGTATCCAGATAGGTTGATGCTTGCAGTTGTCCATTCTTTATACTTGACAGGTCCGAAACCGCCTGTTTCAGTTGCATCTTTAAACCCCGGCAAGGCAGATGAAGCCACAAACAAATACTGTGCACATTCAATAGGCGCTCCTGTTGCCGAGTCGTATGCGTTCACTGCAAACCTTGGCTGGGCGGTATCAGGGTGTCCGGGTTCCTGAAACACTACTGCATATCTGAATACCAGGCTGTAATTTGTAAGACCTGCGGGAACATGAACATAGTATTCTGCACGCTCTGCCTCACTTCCGTTGATATTGTTACCCAACCTCATCGAATAGTTGCCACCACCCGGACAAACAATGGGAAAATTTCCGAAATAGTCCAGGCCATTACCAGAAGTAATTGTGTGTCTGTTAGGTAGTGCACTGGCTGTAAGTGTGTCAAGTACTAATGGGCAACACCTGCCAATATAATAGTTCCAGACGGATGTGCCTCCGGTTTCAAAGTCAATGTTTGGCTGATCCATCGTCTGCGCTTCTACACCAATTGCAGTAAAAAACAATACAAACAGAATACTGAACCAGGCTTTTATGCACATAAGGTGTGTTTTGGGTATAAGGAAAGTAGCGGGAAACGCAGTTCATAACTTAATACAAATAACATGCCAAAAAAGCTAACATTTACATTCGTCCTGAATCTGTTTAACCAGACCAACAATTTCAATACTACAAAAGCCGCTCTGTGAGCGGCTTTTGTAGTATTGAAATAACTTGTCGACTATTTAACTAGTTAACCTAATAACCCGGAACCAGCTTATTTTAATTTAAACGCCTTTTTTACTTTGGCTACGTAGTCCAGCTTCTCCCATGTGAACAGCTCTACTTTCATACTCTTGCTCTTACCATCGGCACTCTTAAACACCTTGGTTACAGTAGCCGGAGTACGACCCATGTGACCATACGCCGCACACTCGCTATACATAGGCTGGCGCAGTTTCAGACGCTCTTCTATAAAGTAAGGGCGCATATTGAATACTTCCTTTACTATATTGCCTATCTGGCCATCAGTCATCTTCACTTTCGATGTGCCTTTTGTATCTACATTGATACTTGTTGGTTCTGCTACACCTATTGCGTAAGACACCTGTACAAGCACCTCATCGCATACACCGGCAGCAACCAGATTCTTGGCTATATGGCGGGTTGCATATGCAGCAGAGCGATCTACCTTGCTCGGGTCTTTACCTGAGAAGGCACCACCACCATGAGCACCCTTACCACCATAAGTGTCTACGATGATCTTGCGGCCGGTAAGACCAGTATCGCCGTGCGGGCCACCGATTACAAACTTACCTGTAGGGTTTACGTGATATTTTATTTTGTCGTTGAACAAATGCTTGTATTGCGGATAGCTTTTAAGAACCAGTGGTATCAGTATAGTTTTTACATCCTTGGTTATACGATCCTGCATAGCTTTTTCCTCAGCAAAATCATCGTGCTGCGTACTAATAACGATTGCATCTATGCGCACAGGCTTATTGTTGTCGTCATACTCCAGTGTTACCTGGCTTTTTGCATCGGGGCGCAGATATTTCATCTGCTTGCCTTCGCGGCGTATGGCTGCGAGCTGCAATAACAGGTTGTGTGCCAGATCCAGTGCCAGCGGCATATAGTTAGCTGTTTCATTAGTGGCGTACCCAAACATCATACCCTGATCACCTGCACCCTGATCTTCTTTTTTCTTCTTCTCCACACCCTGATTGATGTCTGCACTCTGCTCATGTATAGCAGACAGTACACCGCATGAGTGCGCTTCAAACATGTATTCGCTTTTAGTATAGCCAATCTTGGCTATTACCTCGCGGGCTATTGTTTGTACATCTATATAAGTGTTGCACTTTACCTCGCCCGCAAGCACTACCTGACCGGTAGTTACAAGTGTTTCACAAGCTATTTTAGATTGTGGGTCCCACGCAAGAAAGTTATCAACTAATGCGTCTGATATCTGGTCGGCAACTTTATCAGGATGTCCTTCTGATACTGATTCTGATGTGAATAAATACGGCATTTTTGTTCAGTAGTTTTTTTGATGAACGATTTACTAATAATAATAAGGCTGCAAATGTATGGATTGTTATGTATTTTTCTGCATTTTGTGAGGCAAGTATATATGATTTGAGCCGGATTTAGTGGTTTTTTTTTACTAAAGAAGTCATTAACACCACTGGTCATGGTTCATCCTCTTCTGCCACACTACAAAGTGGGGACATCTCACTACCGAAATATAACACCAATATGTTAGCAATATTTCTTACTTTTAAGCAAACGGCAATCTTCTCAGTTCTACTTGCTACATTATAGCAACTTAAACATTCAAAACCTGAAATGGAAACAATTTTCAACAATACTGTTATTTGGTTCATTATCGGGTTTGTGCTTTTTATACTTGAGTTTGCCTTGCCGGGTTTTATATTGTTCTTCTTTGCGGTAGGCGCATGGATAGTTGCTGCCACTACTATATTCCTTGATATTGCACTTAGTACTCAGTTGGCTATATTTATTGGCGCATCGCTTATATCGGTAATACTTTTTAGAAAGTGGATTAAAAATCATCTGGGCATGAAAGGTACTCCAGGTTCGGCGCTGGAAGATGAGTTTATAGGCAAAACCGCAATTGCCCAAACACCTATTGGCCCTGGCGATGCTGGCAAAGTAGTGTTTAAGGGTACCATTTGGGATGCGGAATCAGACGATACTATAGTGGCTGATGAGCATGTGCTTATAACTGGTTACCACAGTATTATTTTAATAGTAAAATCAAATAAAAAATCATGACAACTTCAACCATTATCCTGCTTCTTTTAGGCCTGCTTATCCTTATTGCATTCTTTTCTACCTTCAAGGTAGTGCCGCAGCGGTCTGTATATATCATAGAGCGGCTGGGCAAGTACAGCCGCACACTCGATGCCGGTTTTCATATTCTCATACCGTTCATTGATAAAATTGCTTACAAACAAAATCTGAAAGAGCAGGCTATTGATGTTGCCTCGCAGATATGCATTACCAAGGATAACATTGCCGTAGAGGTCGATGGCATACTGTACCTTCAGGTAATGGACCCTCAAAAAGCGTCTTATGGTATAGACAATTATAGGTTTGCGGTCATACAGATTTCGCAAACTACGATGAGAAGTGTAATAGGAAAAATGGAACTCGACAGGACTTTTGAAGAGCGGGAAACTGTAAATGGCACTATAGTAAGTGCAGTGGATAAAGCCAGTGAGCCATGGGGTATTAAAGTATCGCGCTATGAAGTGAAGAACATATCGCCACCACAAAGCATAAAAGATGCGATGGAAAAACAAATGCGGGCTGAGCGCGAAAAAAGAGCGCTGATAGCAGAATCTGAAGGCGACAAGCAGGCAAAAATAAACCGTGCCGAAGGAGATAAGCAGGAAGCTATAGCTCGCTCAGAAGGTGAGAAACAGCGCAAAATAAATGAAGCAAGCGGTACTGCTGCAGAGATAGAAATGGTAGCAGTAGCCACTGCTAAAGGGATAAAAGAAATAGCAAGAGCTATAAACGAAGATGGCGGTATGAATGCAGTTAACCTCCGTATTGCCGAACAATACCTTACAGAATTCGGAAAACTGGCTAAGACTAACAACTCTATGATTGTCCCTGCCGATCTCTCTGATATTGCCGGCGTGATAACAGGAATTACTACGGTGCTTAATAAAGCTAAAATAGGTTAGTAAATCACTGATTAAAGAACTCAAAACAGCACTGACGAATTATCTAAAAATTCTTCAGCCAGCAACAGATATACTGTTACTGGCTGAAGTAAGTATTTTGGTATGGTTTAGCTTTATTTTGTTTAAGCCCCCACTGGCCCTTGCCAGTTTGCAGGGTCTTTGCGCCATTGCGCCAGTATCTCTTTGTCTTCGGGTCTTACCAGTTGCTGCTCTTCAGCTACCTCCATCAGTGCAGTATAGTTGCTGATGGTGTACAGCGGCAGTCCGGCTTTTTCAAACGCGGCATCGGCCACCGGGAAACCGTAAGTAAACAAGCCACACATTCCCAGCACCTCTGCACCCTGCTCCCGCAGCACATCTACTACCTGCAGGCTGCTCTTGCCGGTAGATATCAGGTCTTCTACCACCACTACTTTCTGTCCGGGTTGTAGGGTGCCTTCTATCTGATTGCCCATGCCATGTTCCTTTGGTTTGGCACGCACATATATGAAGGGG
>JAIOYR010000104.1 GCA_021740995.1 Taibaiella sp. | reverse complement strand
ATAGCCAACTCATGCAGATGCCCGTGCTGATGCAGGAGAAAGTAAACTTTTTTCAGAACAGAGATATTACAGACAAGTTGCTCAAAAAACTATGGCAACCTGCCGAAATTGATTGGAAAGAAATGTTAACAGAAATATAGTGAAAATTATCAAAAAGAATATAATTTTACAGCATGAGTTTCATAAAAGAATTTAAGGCCTTTGCAATGAAAGGCTCGGTAATAGACTTGGCTGTCGGTGTTATCATCGGCGGCGCATTTGGCAAAATCGTAACCGCAATGGTTGAGGATGTTATTATGCCCATTGTTGGTGTTTTCACGGGCAAAGGTGAAATGTTCGGCGATAAATTTATGGTGCTGAAAGCCGCGAAAGATGGCGAAGTCTACGCATCCCTCAGCGAAGCCAAAAAAGCCGGTGCCAATGTCTTTGCTTACGGCCATTTCATTCAGACTATTGTTGACTTTCTGATCATTGCTTTCTTTATCTTTCTGGTTATTCGCATGATGGCAAAAATGTCGAAAAAAGAAGAAGAAAAAATTGTAGCAGCACCACCACCACCACCTTCTGCTACAGAAGTGCTTTTGGCTGAAATACGTGATGAACTTAAGAAAAAATAATACTTCAGGCATTTTCATTCAGTTCACATTAAGCATCGCTACGGCGGCTACATAGGCATGGTACTAACAAAGCTCAATGCGTTGAAGGCGCAAAATAAAAGCGGATTCGCCGTTTTGGCCGACCCCGATAAAATTGCGCCAGCAGACATGCAGCACCTTGCCCGTCTCTGTAACGATGCCGGTGTAGACTACCTCTTCATGGGAGGTAGTCTGCTCATGGCACACCAGATGGAATTGTGCATACAGCGGTTCAAGTCAGAAAGTGATATTCCTGTAGTGTTGTTCCCGGGCAGCCCGGCCCAGGTCACTCCTTACGCAGATGCATTGCTATATCTTTCTCTTATCTCCGGTCGCAACCCCGACCTGCTTATAGGTCAGCATGTAGCATCTGCCCCACAGGTCAAGGGCAGCGGGCTCGAGGTTATATCTACCGGCTACATTATAGTGGATGGCGGCATACAGACTACCGTATCGTATATGAGCAACACCACCCCTATACCCGCCGACAAGCCCGAAATAGCACTCTGCACCGCATGGGCGGGCGAACTGCAGGGCAAGCATGTTATTTACCTCGATTCAGGCAGTGGGGCCCGCAGACCGGTAAGCGAAGAAATGATACACAAGCTGAGCAGCAACATAGACATACCACTGATAGTAGGTGGCGGCATATGCACACCCGATAAAGTATACCAAAACTGCAAAGCGGGCGCCAACATAGTAGTAGTAGGAAACGCCATAGAGCGCGACCCGCTGCTGATACGCGATATGGCACAAGCCACTAAAGCAGTAAACTCCTATCACGAAAACTGATAGCGTCGCAACTCCTGCTTCACATTGGCGCTATTTCAGTAACTTTAGCTACATGACCTCATTAATGGCTCTGAAGTCGATAGCAAAGGTTTTACGCAATACGTCTCTAATCATCTGGAATAAATTACGGGTGCTTTGCGATCTTTGCGCCCTGAATCTTCGCGCCCCTGCCTGCCGACAGGCAGGTTTGCGTGAAATTTGTTTGCTGCTTTTACTTTCCATAACAACACACGCACAAAACGTTTACGAATTGCACTCCTATGAATGTAAAGGTCATGGTCGTCAGCTACTTACCCCTGCCGCCAAAACAAGCATTGCCTCCCCCTTCGAAGACAATTACGACATTCATCATCTGCATTTCGACCTCCAACTCAGCAGTGTATCTGCCGTCATTGTGGGCCATGTTACTACCACTGCCTCAGTTCTAGCACCATCTATGGACCGCTATGTTTTTGAGCTCCATGATACATTGACAATAGACTCTGTACTGATAAACGGGAATAAGCTCCCCTTTACTACGCTGGGACAGGTGCGCACAGTAGTGCTGCCTCAGCCGCTTTCAGCCGGGGCAACTTTTACTGCAAGTGTCTATTACAGCGGCTACCCGGCCAATCCCGAAGCAATAAACGACCCGGGACTGCACAACTTCAATGGCATTACCTACAGCACCGTCGAGCCCTACTTCGCCCACACTTGGTGGCCCTGTAAGCAATCACTCAATGATAAGATAGACTCTATGGAAATGTGGATAACCGTGCCCGATGGCATCAAGGCAGGAAGTGTGGGCACACTGGTGGCCACAGAGCCAGCCCATGTTGGGCGCACACGCTATCGCTGGGCTACCCGCTACCCTATAGACTACTATCTGATTGCCGTATCTGTGAGCGACTACGATGAGTACTCCTACTACATGCACTTCGATGGCAGCACAGACTCTATGCTTATCATGAACTACATAAGCAAAGACACCCCAAAAAACATAACAGAACTAAAACCCTGGCTCGACTCTACGGCCCTTATCACCAACTACTTTTCCAATCTCTGGGGCAGGTATCCGTTCTGGAAAGAGAAGTACGGACATTGTTACATACCTGCGGGCCCCAATATGGAACACCAGACCATGACCAGTATTCGCTTCTCCCGCTTCACCGTCGTAGTACATGAGCTGGCACACCACTGGTTTGGCAATCTGGTAACCTGTGCCACCTGGCAGGACATCTGGCTCAACGAAGGCTTTGCCTCCTACGCACAGTACATGTGTTACGACCACTACGATGGTCGCGAGGCCGGACTGAACTATCTGCGGCAGATACAGAACGATGCTACCAGCCAGACCTGGGGCAGCATATACCACATAGACACAACCAACTGGCGCAGAATATTTGATAGCAGGCTCTCTTACAACAAAGCCGCTGCGGTCATTCACATGTTGCGCTATGTGATGAACGATGATGCTAAGTTCCACAGCCTACTGCGTACCTACCTGACGCAATATGCGTGGCGCAACGCAACCACAGAGCAGTTTAAAGCCATTGCAGAAGAGCAAACCGGAATGAACCTTGATACCTTTTTCGGACAGTGGATTTATGGTGAGGGCTTTCCGCTCATAGACGCCACATGGAATCAGCTACACGATGCACTGTTCCTTAGGCTCAATCAGACCTCTTCTACCCCATGGTCTACATTCGCTTTTTCTACTCCCCTTCAGGTAAAATTCTATTCAGCTCAGGGTGACACCACCATACAGGTACACATGAGCCAACCCTCTGAAACCTACAGCTTCATTTGCAGCAAAAAAATAGACAGCATAGCCATAGACCCAAACCGATGGGTACTATACCGAAAAGCCAAAGACCCATCCAGAGACATCAGCCTGAACCTGCTGCCCACCACAGCCACAGTATACCCCAATCCCGCCACCGCCACACTCTATGTATCTTACAAAGACATAAGCAATGCAGCATTTACCCTCTTCGATGCAGCCGGCAGAAAGGTACTGGAACACAAAATGCTTTGGGATGCCGGCATAGTACCCATCCACATTGCGCACCTGCCTACCGGCATCTACATTTACCGCATTAGCAGTGATGGAAAGACAATAAAAGAAGGAAAAGTAAGGAAGGAATAAGCTTTTTACAATTAAGAATACAGTTTCCGCTCTATCACATAAAAGCCACACCACTCTGCCCATTTGTCCGGTTTGTCACGTTCAATTATATGCTGTACAAATTCACCGTTTCAGGCATTTCTAACACCAATGCTGCGATATATTAAATTTACAAAATATACAACACTCCTTTTCCCTCCGCTTTGTGGTAAAGCTCCCGAAGCAGTAACACTATAAATAAAACCAACTAAATTAAACCTATATATCCGCTCCAATAATCTATTGCCTGTCCGCAACACCCATCAAAAATATCGGTTACTTTTGCACCCAAATACCGGATATGCAATTTGACCGAAAAGGCCTCGACGACTCCCTTCTCCTTCAGCTATACACAGAGCTGCTGCGACCGCGCATGATAGAAGAAAAAATGCTGGTACTCCTCAGGCAGGGGCGCATCAGCAAGTGGTTTAGCGGCATTGGCCAGGAGGCTATTTCTGTAGGTGCCACCATGGCTATTGCCGACGATGAGTATGTAATGCCGCTCCACCGCAATCTGGGGGTATTCACCGTTCGCAAAATGCCGTTCGCAAAACTCTTTATGCAGTGGCAGGGCCGCAAAGACGGCTTCAGCAAGGGGCGCGAGCGCTCTTTTCACTTCGGGGCAAATGAATATCATATCTGTGGCATGATATCGCATTTGGGGCCGCAACTAGCTATTGCCGATGGCATCAGCCTGGCACACAAGCTCAAAGGAGAAAAAAATATCTCCGTAGCCTTTAGCGGCGATGGCGGCACCAGTGAGGGCGACTTTCACGAGGCGCTCAATGTAGCCGCTGTGTGGAATCTGCCGGTTATATTTATTATAGAAAACAACGGTTACGGGCTCAGCACACCGGTCAATGAGCAGTTTGTCTGCGAACAACTCGCAGACCGCGCATTAGGCTATGGCATGAGGGGTATCACCATCGATGGCAACAATATCCTGGAAGTATACCGGGAGATTACTAAAGCCCGCGCATACTGCATCGCAGAGCAAAAGCCAATACTCATAGAGTGTATGACCTTCAGGATGAGGGGACACGAGGAAGCCAGCGGCGTGAAATATGTACCCAAAGAGCTTTTTGAAGAGTGGGGTAAGAAAGACCCGGTACACAATTTCGAAAACTACCTCAAAGAGCAGAAGGTGCTGGATGACAGCAAAATAGAAGAGATAAGAGCAGTTATACAGCACGAAATAGAAGAAGGCCTTGCTACAGGCTTCGAAGCACCACACATCACCCCAAGCACTACTGAGGAGCTGGCCGATGTGTATGCTCCCCTTACCCTGCCGGCGGCAGCACCGATCAGCGGTGGCACCGACAAAAAGTTCATCAATGCCATTACCGAAGGGCTGCGCCAGAGCATGGAGCGTTTCCCCAATCTGGTGCTTATGGGCCAGGACATTGCCGAATATGGTGGCGCATTCAAGGTCACAGAAGGTTTTGTTCCGCTCTTTGGAAAGGAGCGCGTGCGCAATACACCCCTCTGCGAAAGCGCCATAGTAGGCACAGCGCTCGGCTTGTCCATCAAGGGATACAAGGCAATGATGGAGATGCAGTTTGGCGACTTTGTTACCGTAGGCTTCAACCAGATAATCAACAATCTGGCTAAGATACACTACCGCTGGGGGCAAAATGCGGATGTGGTGATACGTATGCCCACAGGGGGCGGCGTAGGTGCCGGTCCCTTCCACTCTCAGTGCAATGAGGCATGGTTTACACATACACCGGGGCTCAAGGTGGTCTACCCATCCTCGCCCGCCGATGCCAAAGGGCTGCTCATAGCGGCATTTCAAGACCCCAATCCGGTCATGTTCTTTGAGCACAAGGCGATGTACAGAGGCATCACCGGACTCGTACCTGATGAATACTACACTACCGAAATTGGGAAGGCGAGAATAGTAAGTGAGGGCGGGGACATCAGTATCATCACTTATGGTATGGGAGTACATTGGGCTACAGCCTATGCTGCTGCTCACCCCGAAGTATCGACAGATATATTAGATCTGCGCACACTCCTGCCGCTCGACTATGATGCCATTCGCCAGGCGGTAAAGCGCACCGGCAAGGTACTGCTGCTACACGAAGACACCCTTTTTGGTGGATTTGGTGGCGAGCTCGCAGCATGGATAGCCGAAAACTGTTTCGAGTGGCTCGATGCGCCAATAGTACGTTGTGCCAGCCTCGACACGCCGGTGCCTTTTGCGATAGAGCTCGAGCAGAACTTTATGGCAAACAGCCGCCTCGATCAGGCCATACAGAAACTCATAAACTATTGATAGCAAATCCGGAATCAGATAATGCAATAGGAATTTGTCCCAATGACTAACGGGATGGAATTCAACATTGGAATTTGGAATTTTTACGTTTGAATTTTATCTGTTGACATAATATCTTACATTCGTCACAGAATACTAACATGGTGAACAGAGCAGGTTACATTTTATTGGTATTGGCATTGGCGGGCACTATGGCTGCTTGCGATAATGCTTCTGATCAGCCACGTGGAGCTATCGTGCTCGGCGACTCATCGGCTATAGTCACAGAAACCGATGAGCAGCAACTTAAAGACATGGTTACCGACCTGCAGCCGGTAATACCCCCTGCCGAAAACAAAGATGAAGACCCCACCACACCACCTCCCGACACTACTGCTGCCGGCGTATCGCTAAAACCAGCACCTGCCGGAAAACCACAAGCTACCACACCTCCCGCTCCCGAACAAAAAACACCTCCTCCTGCAGCCAATACTCCCGGACTAAAGGCTGAGTTCAAAGAAGTGACGGTACAGATACCCGGACTAGATGTAAAACAAGGCGGCAGAAATACTGATCTGCAACGGGCAAACGGAGCCGTTTATTCACTCAAGGGCGGCGACATAAACGGCGCTACCCTGCGCGTGTCGGGCAATGTGACAAAAGTATCTATGCGCTACCAGACTGTAGCGGTATTAAAGAGCGATGTAGGAGACCTGCCGCTGGAAGCACTCTCAGTGACCACTAAGTGGGAACCTATGAAGGGCGGCAATAACACCTATCGCATCACAGACCTCGACCCCAAATCACTCGAATTCTATGATGCCGACGCATCAGACATACGCAATGCCGTGCAGCGGGCAGCACAGCGCCGGCGCCTCAGCCGCCGCAAGGTGCAGGATCTGGTAAGTTCAGTGCGCCACACACGCAATGCCAATCAGAAACCACTTACCATAAAACTCCGCTCTGTAATGTGGAAAATAGATGGCAAGGATATTGGAGGCAGAATGTACTCCAAGCAGGTGCGTATAGATGTACCCTTGTAGCGTGTCGTATTGTCAGCGATACCCTTACTTTAAACTGGCATTTCAGATATTCGGACTTTTCCATCACTCCAGCCGCACCCATACCATCCGCAAGGATACATAGTCGCCGCGCTTGTACCTGATGAGCGATGCATATACCCCCCTTTGCTCGTCAAAGTCGGCACCCTCTACAAAGCTGCTTTTATATTCCTTTATCAGCGGCTCGCCCAGCAGATAATGTTTGGTCACATCTCTTTTCCTGCTCATTTTATAATAGCAGGCATTAGATAGGGATGATGAAAACACAGTATCCCCCGGATCCGTCAGGCTGTTATTAAAGTTCTTGCTGCCATCATTGTAAATAATGAAATAGTCATCCCCCTTATTGTAGATGTTGGTAGTCACAAACTGCCGCTCATATACCTGTGGTGGCAGGTCGTTAAACATCGCCTGGCTCTGCCACCGCTTGCTCAGGTCGGCAGGCATGTAGTAGTGCCGGTAGCTTTTATAATACTGAGATTTAGGCAATACCGTTCCCCATATTTCCTTACCCTCATCGTCAAACTGGGTGATGCAGATATTGCCCAGATACGTTTCAAACACCTGCGACCGCGAGTAAGTCTCTACGTTTATATACCGGTTATATGATTCCGAAAAAACAGTAGACAGCCCGTTGCTGTTGGTGACCATCTTCAGCGGAAAACCTATAAAGTAGTCTGTGGTATCTGTCTTCTCCGCCATCCATGCATTGGCCAGCTTATTGGTCAGCCAGTTATAGCCGCCGCTCAGGTTTTGCTCATCAAACCTGAATAGGATGTTCGACAAAAACGCCGTAGGCCGCATCTCTATCCCATACCGGTATAGTGCATCTCTGTAGCTCAGCATCATCAGGTTGATGGTGCCTGCAAATGGGTTGTGACTCAGATTGGTATAATAGGGTATCACCTCAGTCGATAGATCTGCGGTGCGCTGCACAGGGCGGCTGCTGTCCTTGGGTATATAGAAGACATGCAGGTAATGATTGTATACAGGTGTGGCGCCCATAGTGGTGCCGGTGCCATTCACCAGCATATTAGACAGCCCCAGCGATATGCATATACCGGCGGGTGTAGACTCGGCACCTGCTACCGACAGGAAATCGTATTTCTTCCGGTCAAATACCAGCGGCACCTCTTTATACTGCTCATGCTGCGCATTGAAGTAGGCTACATGTATCTTGCTCTCTCTGAACTGTGGTGCATCCTGACAATAAAGTATGGCATAGCCCGGCTCAGCCTTGTGCCGCATCACAAAAAACCGCATTGGCTTAGATAGCCCCTGTGATTTGCCAATCTTCTTTTCATCTATCAGTTTACCACTCACACCATCAAACCTCAGTCGGATAAGTACATGTTTGCCCGAATTCTGTTGCTCAAAAAACAATACTGCTTCTCCGTTTACTTCATGCAGTCCTTTGAATACTGTGGTTGTCAGCATGAACACATCCAGTATATTACATTGATGCCGGGTGCTTGCCACACGTTTGTGTGTGGTATCGAACACCTGAATTTTGATTGGCTTGTTGTTCTCGAAATGAAATAAAAGCGTATATCCGTTTTTCATGCACAGCACCTTGTTGATGCCTACCTCTTCCAGCCCCACACCGACGCTCATGTGGTAGTTGTCTTTGGCTACGCAGACAGTTATGGCAGACACAAAAAATAGCAGGAATGATAGTAAACGGCTCACAGCATATATTTTAATGTAATTTACACAATTACCGCAAACTGAGCATTAAAAAAGCTACCGATTACCGGTAGCTTCAATTTAAAACGCACACATTTATATAGCGTATCAGGCTTTTTATTTTTCACAGTTCTTTATAACAAGAAGGGATACTAGCCTGATTTCAATCTTAGTATTAGTCCGGCTTTGCGGTCACCAGCATCAGGTGTTCTGAGCTTACCATTTGCAGCGCCAGACTCTTGATAGAAGGATAAACGAGTTCATATACACCTTTCTTGCTCGGTGGCACATCAGACTCCTGCATGGCTACTATGTATATAATAGACTCCGGAATGTCCAGTACCGTGCACACCTTTGATATGGTTCTTTGGCTGGGTCGCTTTATCCCTGTTTCTATCTGCGAAAGAGAGGTTTGGGATAAATCACATTTTTCAGCAAGTTCGTACTGAGTGATAGATAGTTTTTTCCTGATTGATTTGATAGCCGATCCGATGTTCATTTTTTTGGTATTTATATTTTCTAATTTACAGAGTATTATAGTGTGTTACCGTGTTTTATTGCCCGCTGCAATGCTGCACTGCTATATAAGACGGTGTGTAATGGAAAAACGTTTGGTAGAAAACCGATTTTTTAATTGTAAACAAATATTATTTTTAATTGCAAATATCTGCATAGCGCTCCCTGCACCGCTTGCGGTTAGTTATTGGCACCTGTAGGGTAGCTGGTATTTTGTTTGATATCAGGTGGCAGAAACGCCATATTCCTCCCGCAGCACTTTTATCACGTCGCCTATGGGCAGGCCCATTACATTGTAGTAGTCGCCGTTTATTTTTTCTATACCGGTCACGCCTATCCACTCTTGTATGGCGTAGGCTCCGGCTTTGTCATACGGCTTGTAGTGTGTTATATAATGTCCTATTTGCGCGTCTGTCAGTGGCCTGAAGCAGACCTCTGTGGTTACAGAAAAAACAGTTTCCTTAGCCGCATTGCGTATACACACTCCTGTTACTACACGGTGTATCCTGCCCGATAGCTGCCTGAGTATGGCAGCCGCATTTGCCTCGTCTGTGGGTTTGCCCAGTATATGCTCGTCGAGCAGCACTATGGTATCGGCAGCTATTATTATAGCATCTGGCTCATGACCCGATATGGCATCCGCCTTTTTCTGTGCCAGATAGGCGGGCACCTGCTCGCCCGGCATTCCCGGCGGATTGGTTTCATCTACATCAGCTATGATAATGTCGAATTTCAGTTCAGCCATTTCCATTAGCTGCCTGCGGCGGGGCGATTGCGATGCGAGGATTATTTTTTGCACGTTGTAAAAGTAAGGAACGCTGACAAAAAACTGCTATCAAAAAAACCGGATTGCTGTTTGAAGCAAAAAGCTATGGTTCGGTATGTGGTTCGGTAAACTGGCCTGCCTACCGCAGGCGGCTATGACATTCCCTTCTGCGAGCTCAGGATTACAAACAATTTGCCAATGACAAGTATTATTACTACCCTTAAGTTTACCACCCCAGCCGTAAAAAAGCCTTCGCTTTTTTACGGCGTCCCCTCCTTGAAAAAAGGAGGGGAGTTCCCTTATTTTCTTCCCGTATTACCTGCTCATTTCTTTGCAAGCATTGCTCGATTCAGTGTTTTTGCGCACTTTTTTGCAGATTTTTTATTTTTTGGCTAACTGAT
>JAIOYR010000103.1 GCA_021740995.1 Taibaiella sp. | reverse complement strand
TACCATGCGCAAGCTCTATACGCATACCGGTAGTGATTTCTGCCCAGGCTGCTACAAAACTTTTACCGGGGCTTACACCTGCCAGATTTCCCCATACACTGTCAATAACCGTATAGGTTGCGGCACCACGGTTTACATTGCTCATAGCTGCCCGCAACCCTACAAACATCATATCCCAGTCTTTAGCACTTTCCCGGTACAGTATACTTTTGTTGAAACCTGCTCTACCAAAATAGTTGGTGGTATTATACTTAAGGTCATCGTAAGTAACCTCTGAACCTCCCCAGCCACCCTCTGCTACTGCATAGTACTCATTCTTCAGATAATAGTGTATTTCTGCCTCGTAACTGTAACGGTTCTTTACTATGCTGTTTCGTATGGGTTGCACCAGGTCTATACCAAAAGCCAACTGATGCCCGGCTACAAATTTCTTTCTGGCTGGCGGCTCATCGGTATCTTCCTCTGTAGTTGCGGTGTCTGTCTGCGCACACACAGGCAAAACACCACACATCATACACAGGCTAAGGCTGAGGATGAATATATACCTGTAAGTGGCTTTTTTTGACATCATTGGTTACGCTGGTATTAGTAATGAGTATAGAGTCGATAGAATGATTGGTGGATTGCACGGATAATAAATTGTAAAAGTAACTGTAACCACAAGCATTGGACACAAACTGCAATTGCCTGTTGTACCTTAATGTGATAGTATCAAACATACTACCGGCTGCGGTATCCGGCGCGAAAGCCCACAGGCAGGTATCGGCCAGCGGTGAGAGGGATAAAGTAAATGAGGCAGTCTGGGGATAAATAATACCGGTAAGTACAGAGCCCGTAAAAGGAACAAACAGTGCGGATGGCATAGGCGTATCTAAGGCTACACTACCAGAATTCACCCTTACTGTTTTTACGTTCAGACTTGCTGTTTTGGGTGTGAGGCACGGCATACGCTCCTGAGTGCAAGACAAAATAAGCATTGCAGACAAAACTATAACAAGTAAATATTTTCCGGTTTTAATCATTGAGTGTATTCAGTATGCCATCGATTTCTGAAATGAGGCTATCGAGCTGCTGGCGCATGTTTTCTTTGTCTTCACTTGTCACCACGGCCTTAGCAATGTTAGCACCGGCCACACCCTGCTGCAGCAACAAAATTTGATTATTTAGCTGCTCTTCTTTTTTCACCTGTTTGGCAATAGCTTCCTTGAGCCGTTTGTTTTCCGACTCTACAGCTGCATGCTTTTTGAGCAGCATATTCAGTTTACTATTTAGTTCATCGAGCGCATGCATTATTCTCGTATTAGCGCATTTAGTTTGGTTTTATAAGCATCGGTCAGGCGTTGCATCAGCTGCTCTGTCTCCGCATCGGTCAAGGTACGGTCTTGCAACTGAAAAGTAAAATTCAAAGCATAAGATTTTTTTCCGGTTCCCAGCTTATCGCTTTCAAATACATCAAATAAACCGTAAGACTGCAATTCAGCCAGCTTTAGTTGTGCTGTTATTTCCTGCACCTGCCGGTATGAAACCTGCTTGTCTAGCACCAGCGCCAAATCGCGCTGCACAGCAGGGAACTTTGGCACTTCGCTATATTTTATCCTGGCTGCTACAATTGCTTTGTGCCACAAATCCCAATGTATCTCTGCAAAATATACTTCCTGCTTTATACCGAACAATCCGAGTCGCTCCTGTGGCACTATCCTTGTACTGCATAAGTGCTGGTTTTTCCATTTCCAGATGATTTCATCACCACTTTCAGAGATTGCATAGCCGGCACCCTTGATACCACTATACTCCATCAGATTATTGAGCAACCCCTTGAGGTAATAAATATCTGCCTTTTGTGCTTTATTGTTCCAGTCAGCACTTACTGCATTACCGGTTACCCATATAGCCAGGTGAGGGGCTTGTATGTACTTACCTTCCTGCTGTGCATACACATTCCCAAACTCAAACAGGCACAGATCTGTACTTTTGCGATTACAGTTGTACTGTACTACTTCAAGCCCGCTTTCCAGCATAGATGGACGCATGGTGTCCAACTCACTGCTAAGGCTGTTTATCATTTGCACCAGGCCGGTATTGCCCGGATAGTATTTGCTATTGACTATAGAGTTGGTAACAATTTCCTGTAAACCCATTCCACAAAGCAATTGTGCAATGCGCTCTCTTGATTGACGGTCACCGGGTAATGCCTTTAGCAGTGATATATTCAATCGGTCGGGTATGGCTATATTATCCAGCCCGTCTATCCTCAGTATCTCTTCTACTATGTCTGCAGGCTGAGTAACATCAGGCTTATTGGAAGGCACAAGCAATGTGATGTGCTCCTCGTTTTCAGATACTATACCGAAACCCAATGCCAGCAAAATATTGCGGATAGCAGCTATACCATAATCCTTACCGCTTAGTTGTTTTATATAGCTATAAGATACAGTAACTGTAAGATCTGCCAGTGGCATAGGATATACATCAGTAACAGCAGATGCCACTTCGCCTCCTGCAATTGCAACTATCAGCGCAGCTGCACGCTGCAAAGCAGGGATAACATTATTGATATCTACACCTTTCTCAAAATGTGTAGCCGCATCTGTTCTCAATCCGTGAAACATAGATGTGCGGCGAATACTCATGGGTGTAAAATAGGCACTCTCCAAAAATACATTGGTAGTTATATCACTTATGCCGCTGTGCTTGCCGCCAAATACACCACCCATAGCCATTGCACCCTGCTCATCGCATATCAAAAGGTCTTCAGCGCGCAACTTTCTTTCTTTATCGTCCAGTGCGGCAAAAGCTGTACCCTCGGGCATGTTGCGCACTATTATCATATTGCCATGTATCTTATCTGCGTCGAATGCGTGCAGGGGCTGCCCATATTCATGGAGAACATAGTTGGTGATGTCTACAATATTATTGATGCTACGAACGCCGATAGTCTGCAATCTTTGTTTGAGCCATTCCGGCGAAGCACCGACCTTAATATTTGTAAGGCTGATACCAGTATATCTCGGACAGGCGTCAGTAGCTTCAATAGTCACATTTATGGCTGCTGTTGTTATTACCTGCATTGCTTCCAGAACCGGCATTTTCACCCTGAACTCCCCTCCCCTATGATGCGAGAGATAAGCACACACATCCCTTGCCACACCTATGTGGCTGTTGGCATCGGAGCGGTTTGGGGTAAGTCCTATGTGTATGGAATAATCGGCGAGTGGCACATTAAAGTATTCTCTGGCACTCACACCTACAGGCGCATCAGCGGGTAATATCATAATTCCTGCATGACTATTGCCCAGACCGATTTCATCTTCAGCACAAATCATACCGGAGCTCTCTTCACCCCTTATTTTTGCTTTTTTTATCAGAAATGGTTCTCCCTCTGTCGGGTGCACTGTAGCTCCTACCGGAGCAATAACCACCTTCTGCCCAGCAGCTACATTAGGTGCACCACATACTATCTGTACAGGCTCAGCGTCACCAGTGTTTACCGTTGTCACACTTAGTTTATCGGCATTGGGGTGTTTCGCACAGGTTATCACCTCGCCTATCAGCAGCCCTTGTAACCCCCCTTTTATACTTTCTTCAGTCTCTATAGCTTCTACTTCCAGCCCTATAGATGTGAGTATTTTGCCCAATTCATCTACAGGTATTGGTGTTGGCAGGTATTCAAGCAACCATTGATAAGAAATAACCATTTTTACAGCTCAATTTTGGCAAAGATAACCCATGATAATAGCAAAAAGCATCTTCTAAAAAAAACGCTTAACAAAATCATTTACTCACAAAACTATGTGTATTGAGTGTGAATAAATGTGGGTAACTTCGCTGTAATGTTGAATACTATTGCAGAAGCCCGGTTTTATGTTGATAAAAGGTGGATAAGATGTGCATATGGGGCTTATAATTTTACACCTCATTTTTTTTTGAGGTTCTGCTTTTCGCCATTACATTCGTTCTCCGCCGGCAGATTTTAATTGTTCCTTAATACTGGCTTAACAAAAAATAAAGGTTGCGGTAATATCTAAAAAACAATAAAAGTCACATTAATTCATCAAAGTAATACAAATCACTTTATAATAGTTTTAAATAATAATGGCATTAAATATTAAGAAAGATTTCGGAGCAGGTTCCCGCTCATTATCATCCCGCAAGCCAGACCTCACCACACTGGTTTACGGAAAGGTACCACCACAGGCACCTGAACTGGAAGAAGCAGTACTGGGAGCAGCAATGCTCGAAAAAGACACCTTTGCACAGGTGCTGGAAATTATACAGAGTGAAGATTGTTTCTATGTAGATGCACATCAGAAAATATATTCAGCGATGCGTCGCCTTTTCGATAAAGGCACGCCGGTGGATTTGCTTACAATAACTGAAGAACTTAGAAAAACCAATGAACTTGAAATAGTAGGCGGTGCTTATTACCTTACTCGCCTCACCATGAGTGTGTTGTCGAGCGCACACGTAGAGGCGCATGCCCGCCTGGTAATGGAGAAGTTTATACAGCGCGAGCTGATACGTATAAGTGGCTCCGTTATTAATGAGGCTTATGAGGACAGCACCGATGTTTTCGACCTGTTGGACAAGGCAGAATCGGGACTGTATGAGATTACGGACAAACATCTGCGTAAAAATTTCAAAAGCCTGCAGGAAGTGCTTGTACGAACCGTTACAGAAATAGATGAAAGCCGCAAAAAGACGGATGATATAAATGGGGTCCCTTCTTGCTATGCAGCTCTTGACCGATTGACCGGTGGCTGGCAGAAAACGGATCTTATCATTCTGGCAGCACGTCCATCAGTGGGTAAAACCGCTTTTACGCTTAATCTGGCTATGAATGCCGCGATGAATGCCAACAAACCTGTTGCTCTATTCTCGCTGGAAATGGGTGCCGGACAGATAGTAAAAAGGATGCTGAGTGCTGTTTCTGAAGTAAGCATGGATGCCATTACCAAGGGGAAAATGGCAGAGCATGAGTTTATACAGATGTCGCAAAGAATGACAAAACTGTCTCAGGCCAAAATATTTATAGATGACCAGGCAGCGCTGAACATATTTGAGCTTCGTGCTAAAGCACGCAGGTTGAAACAAAAACACGGTATAGAACTGATACTAATAGATTATCTGCAGCTGATGCAGGCAAGTGTAGACAAGGGTGGTAACCGTGAACAGGAAATCAGTAAAATATCGCGCGACCTGAAAGCGTTGGCTAAGGAGCTTGACGTGCCTATTATAGCACTATCCCAGTTAAACCGATCTGTAGAAACGCGTAAAGAATCGAAAGTACCACAGCTGAGCGACCTTCGTGAATCGGGAGCCATAGAGCAGGATGCCGATTTGGTAATGTTCCTTTACAGACCAGAGTATTATGGCATCAACAATAATGAAATGGGGGAAGCTGTAGAAGGCGAAACACATATCCACATTGCCAAACATCGTAATGGTAGCACAGGCGACATTAAACTGCGCTTCATAAAAGAATACCAGAAGTTTGTGGACATGGAAGACGACCAGTTCAACGCTTACCGTGGTAATGAAAATCCTGGTGGTGGTGCAGGTGGTGGTAATAGTGGCGGAAGTTTTGGCAGAGGCGGAGGTAAGCCTGAGCCGCCTAAAGACAACCCTTCTGCCGGAATCAAAAGAGATACCAGCGATTTTGGCGGCTCCAAATTATTTATACCCGGTGGCGGCTTCCAGACCAAGCAATCTAAAGCAAATGACATGAACTGGGACGATGATATAATGCCGGGCAGTGGCGGATCTAAAAGACCACCTACACCCGAAGAAGATGCACCGTTTTAGTATAGCGCATCCTATTATTGAAAAAGGACTGTAAAACCATTTCGGAATTACAGTCCTTTTTTCTAATTGCCCGAAGATCTATCTTTTACTCTTATAGCAAATCCATTTTACTTCTGAGTACGTTAGGTATGCCATTTTTATGTAGCAATATAGCAGTTGTCTTGTAGCGAACGTACATCTTAGAAACGTAAATAAATCCTTTGTAGTCGTTTTTATCACCCCATGAGTTTTTAACAATGTAGTACTTGCGACCATTCTGGTCTGATGCAAGGCCTACTATGTGCATGCCATGATCGTCGGTTGTTTCGTAATTATCGAACGCCAACTGACGCATTTCAGGAGTAACGATACGCTCATATTTAGGACCATCGAACATGTATTTTTTATCAGAATCATTCATGTCGTCATAATCTTTCTCCGGCACATAAGCCACACCATTCTTCCAGCTAAAATACTTCTCGCTTACGTCTGTAGCCCAGGATACAGTGAAACCTTTGTTGAGGGCATTGTCTATTATGTCTGTCAGGTCATCCATCTGCACATTGTAGACCTTATCAAACGACCAGTTGTCGGGCACCATCAACATCGTTTTTTTGTAGTAGGGAGCATTTGTCACAGAGGTGAGCTCTACATAATCTTCCGGATGAATACCCACACGTGTTTTAGCGAAGCTCTGAGGTGTATAGGTTTTATTGTCCCATTTGAACTTTTCGGGTATCTCACCGAGATAAGAATCAAGTACATCGTTATACGCTTTCTTCCAGGCTGGTGTGAGCTTACCGTTGGGGTTAGAGACTACAGCATCGAGCATTGATTTTAGGATTGCCTGCATTTCTGCAAATTTGTTTTTAGTGGTACCATATTGCAAACCTGTGTATACATCCTGCGGCATAGCCCCATATTTGGCATACATATTTATAACATCATGGCAGGAACCACCGTCACCCCAGGCTACAGACCCGTGCATACGCACATAGTTTTCGGCCTTTTCCATGTATACACAATGCGCACTGAATATCTGAGCAAGTTCTATAGGTTCCTTACCCATCCGCATCATTTCACTTTCTATGAAAGAATTGGTAGCATAACTCCAGCATGTACCAGAGCTAGCCTGATTCTTTACCATAGTACGCTCCAGATCTATCAGATGATTGAACTTATACTTACTCTTGTTTTCTTCTTTCTTTTGCTTATCACCATTCTTTATAAGAGTTGTGGTAGTGTAGCTTTGGTTTGATTCTATCTTCCTGATAAGGTCGTCCTGAGCGGATGCAATAAGCGGCGAAAATGCAATTGCCAAAATGGTAAGTTTCTTCATTGTATGTTTAGTGATTTGTGTAAAAGTAAAATTAAATAGGTAAAAAGTAAAACCACAAAAATATCTCCCCCTTTTATCACGCCTGCAAGCTTTTAGAATCGTGGGATTTTAAAAGTTTTATAGTGTTTGGCCCTTCAGAGAAAAGCAAATCTAATATGCTCAATCCGTGGATGAAACCAATCCTGTCTTCAAAAACCTGATAGTAGGCCGGAAAAGCAGTATCGACAAACTGCTCTTGTCTCAGATCTCTTGTATGCTCAGAATACTGCTTTTGGTATGACTCAGTATCTATTTCTACAAAATTTAATTTTAATTGTTGTTTTACCCAATGCACTGATGCTTTATTAAAATCAATAAGACAGGTATACTCTTGCTCAAATAATGACTGTAATGAGTCTTTGTAATGATAAAAATATGGCGAACGATTATATACGGACACTAAAGTGCGCCAATGCTGTATTTGCCAGCGCAGTTCGTTTTTTATTCGCACTTCTGCCATTGGTATGTGTTGGTTTCTACCGTTTTCTAACGGTATACTTAAGAGGACACTATTATTAGCACCACTTATTCTGTATCGGTTGCGATCGGTCATCTTCTGATAATGCTCATGTTTTTCGAAAAGCACTGTTTCCGCACCTACAATATGGACCCACCAAGCAATAGGTGGAAACGCAAAAAAAGGGGAAACTATATTCATGGTTGTTATTCTTGATGAAGTAGATGTGGTAGAATGCATTTAGTGGAAAGTGGCAAGCGATAGTATTTATAGTTATTCCTGTTATTGCTGATTGTCAAAAGTAGAAAGTAACTTTCAGAAAAAAGCATTTAGAAATATCAACAATCATCCTCCTGAAATAGGTAGTTATTTCTATCTTCGCCCTAAAGACTAATGATCATCTTTAGTCATCGCATGTGCAGGTTAGATAATTTCATACATTCATATTTATACTTCTTTATTTGAAAATACCTGCTTCGATATTACATGATCTGAAAGGAATAGCAGGCTTTGATGAACAAGACTTTATTGCTGCTCATAATGCAAAGCCGCCGGTTTCTGTACGAAAACATCCGATAAAAGGTGTAAATCTGTTCCACTCTGAGCAGACTGTACCATGGTGCCCCGGAGGCGTGTATTTGCCTGAACGCCCTGTTTTCACCCTCGATCCATCATTTCATGCAGGAGCATATTATGTGCAGGAAGCATCGTCTATGTTTCTTCACCACTTATTAAAAGATGTAATTGCTGAGAGAAAAAATCTTCGGGTACTGGACCTATGTGCAGCACCCGGTGGCAAGAGTACACTTATTGCTTCAATGCTTGATGAAGAAAGTCTGCTTATATCAAATGAAGTAATACGCCCCCGTGCTGCCATACTAGAAGAAAACATTAGCCGCTGGGGATACATGAATACCTGGGTTACCGGTAATGACCCGCGCGATCTGGGAAAGCTATCCGGTTATTTCGATATTATAGTTGTAGATGCACCCTGTAGCGGATCCGGATTGTGGCGCAAAGATGCGGCTGCCCTCAATGAATGGAGTGAAGGCAATGTAACAATGTGTAGTGCCCGCCAGCAAAGAATTTTAGCCGATGTATGGCCTGCTTTAAAAGAAAATGGCATACTTGTTTATGCGACCTGCTCTTATTCACCAATTGAAAATGAAGCTGTACTTGATTGGCTGGCTGCTAATTATGAGGTAAAGAGCATTACTTCAAATACAGAGCAATTCCCCGGTATAGTAGCCAGTATTTCACCGCAAAAAAAAATGAACTGTTATCGTTTTTTTCCGGGCAAAGTAGCAGGAGAGGGCTTTTTCATAGCTACATTACAAAAAAATGAACAAAGCGAAACACTAAGAATTTCAAAAACCAAATCTGCCCGAAACCAAAAAACTCAAGATGCAGCAAGCTATCTGACTGACTGCAAGGAAACAATATTTTTACAAACAAAAGAAGACAGCTATAGCGCAATTCGAGCCTCACACGAAGCAGATATGCAACTGCTGCAAAAAGCAGTGTACATCAGAAAAACAGGACTTGAAGCAGGTGTACCTACCGCTAAAGAATGGCTGCCGGCGCATGATATAGCTCTGAGTATAGAGATAAGCAAAACAATTACAGGAGTAGAAACCACCCGGGAGCAAGCTCTTCACTTCCTGAAAAGAGAAGACATGAGAATAGACAACCTGGCAAAAGGCTGGTATGTAGTAAGATATAATGGACTGGGACTGGGCTGGATAAAGGCACTAGGGAACCGCGTAAATAACTATTTACCAAAGAATTGGAGAATAAGAATGGATATAGAATAAGCAATAAAAATACATAATATTATTTATGAAATACAAACAGGTATACTAATACATTGCCTACATGCATTTTTTGATTTTAATATCTGTATTACTGACAGAAAATCGAAAAATGTCATTACCTTTGCGCCACTGGTAAGTCTTATACGGCCAGCTCCCGATGAATCCCCCAGGACAGGAATGTAGCAAGGGCGTTTGGTTGTAGCGGTGCGATGTGAGTAACTTGCCAGTTTTTTTATGCCCATAAGTGCCGGTTTCCCCTTAGCGCACGTTTTTATGTTATTATTTTTTTGTTGCATATTATTTAAAAGCCGTAACCATCCAGGCATAGCACATTTTTTTACTTGTGTGTGTAATGATAACTCCTAATCAAAATTTCAATTGAACTGCAATTATTAAGTTTGAATCAACAATTGAATAACATTATAAAATATAGTTAAAAAAGGTAGAACTTTACGTCTCAATTTAATAATTTTGCAAATATCACCATTTGAATTATATAATTTTTTTTCACAAAACAACTTACATCATGAAAACAGCTAATTCCTCAATTGGCATCCAAAGGGCTTTGAAAATGGTCTGTGCGACATTTGTCATTGCCTTATCAACATGCATTTCTTCGAAACTTTATGCCCAGGCAGTGGAGACCGGGCATGAAACCGTAAGAGGCGAGTTGAACTTTTCTGCAAAGGCAGCCTACCTATTGGATCATCCTGAGCCTTTAGTTATTAATTTTAAAGACACAGCTAAAAAGCCCAGAATACCTGTATCATCAGATTATATAGACCCGAGTATGATGCACAGCAGACCGGGCGGTGTAGTAGGTGGCACACCACCCCCTATGACCC